>JBBQSW010000118.1:0-9532 GCA_038213575.1 Chitinophagales bacterium
ACGACTGGGCTGCAGAAGCCTACGCCCCCACGCCATTCGGTAATTTCAACTCTGTTGTTACTGCCTGATCTTCAAGAACATACCAGACAACCAGGTTTGACAAAGCCGCTCCGAATCGGGGCGGCTTTTTTGTTTTTTAAGTGCGGTTTGACTGTCTTTTTGCCCAAGTATGCCTGTAACTTTAGCGTGGTTTGATTTTGAGGCTCACACCTTTGTCCCACGTTCAGCACGAAAAAAGCCCCCACCATTGAAAACGGGTTCGCGCAGAAAAGCAACGGGGAAAAGGGCTTCCCCAGCTGAACGGGTTGCCAAAGAAGCGTATCTCGAAACTTTACCTTATTATGATAACCGTACCATTGAATTCCGAAGTTATTCTTACCGGGACCTTTCAACTCCAAGGAACTGGAGATTTGGGAAACCTTAGCGAATTTCTCGCTCCTCCATTCCCTACAGGTGGCACCATCCCAGCGTCTCCGTTCCCCCATGGCAACACCCTGATGAACAAACTCATTCATACTGACCAACCATGGGAGGTCAAGTTGAAGTGGGTAGTGGGAGGCATCCTAGCGCACGCTATTGACCCAATGTTTAAATGGCAGATTGAAATCCTGCTTGAAAAATGGGGTTCAACTGAAGATACTACGCCAGCCGCAAATCGGATTACATCCCTGTATTATGGCAGTGGCATCTCTTCTGGAACCGGCACTGGTCAGATCAAGACGTACCCTGGTACCAGCTCCACTACCGTCACCGTCCCTGGAGGAATTATTCCTGCCGGTGTCTATGATGTGGTAGCTGTGCTTCGCCTGCTTGAGGCCGATGGTGTTACGCCCTGCTTTTTGGCTGCATTTGCCGAGTTTGGCAAAATTGACTTCTACGACGGCCACTAAGAACGACCTGCTTGAACTAATCGCAGTGAACGCCGCCCAGCCTGTTTGGCGGGGCGGCGTTCTCAATTTCACCCCCATAAGCCCAAAAAATCATGTCCATACCAAAAGAAAAACACACCAAAGAGCAAATGATGCGCTTGCTCGACCGCGCTATTGAGCAGGAAGAATCTTTGCTTGAAAAAGTAAAAATATTGGAATCAGAGCTGGCTGACTGCCGTAAAAAAAGAGAAAACCCCCGCCACGAATTGGACGAACAGGCTCTACTTGGGAACAAAGTCTCTTTTCGGCTCGATTTTTACCGCACGGAGGAAAAAGGACCGTTCAAAGGCATCATCGAACACCTTTCTACAAGAGAAAGCTGCTCATTTGAAGGAATCAGCATGAATGAAGTTACAGGTTTTTTGGCGCAGTTTGTAGGGACTGGCGCAAATCTAAAGGAGCTCTTGGAATCCACTTCACACCCAATGACCCGTCCAACATTCCCACCAGAAATTATCGAAAACGCCCTGGAGAGCGAAAAAAAAGAGCGTTCGCCATTGCTGAAGAAATTGTTCCCTGAATTTTTTGGCACACCAGCCCCCGTACCACCAAAACTCGAAATTGCCGAAACTGCGCCTATTCCCCAACAACTGGATGCTGAGCCTTTTTTGGTACTGACAAAAGGTGCTGGCACCCACCAGCGCGCCGTGCGCAGCGGGCAAGATTTCCAAATCCAAATCCCGATGCATGCACTCGACGCATTTCAGGGCAAACCTTGCAGTGTGAGCTTTTTTGCAAATTCATTGGAGAAAAAAGCGGCTCAGCCCCCTGAAATGGTAGCATACCTTACACCCAATCAGAACGCATTGAATATTCCAGTCCCTGCCCTCCAGGAGCAAGGAGTCTATCGCCTCGTCGTGTTAATGGCGCTGCGTGACGAGCCACAAAAGCCCTATTATCGGGAAGGCCGTCTGCTGATCGTGCAATAGTTTCAATTCAGTTAGAAGACTGTATGCGTGTAAGGGCTTCCATGTTTTGAACAGCGGTGCTCATACCCGTGTGCCGGGCTTCAGAACCGCCTCTGGTGGTTTTCATTTCACCCGTTCGAGCGTTGAGACGGCGTTCGTAGCGGTCACATTGCGGACATCGCCACACAATCCAATCGCCTTCCCGGTGACTGGTGCAGTGGTGTGTTTCTTCGGGGAGGTTGAGAAAAGTGATTTCACCCATAATATTGAAATAGGATGCGTAAAAAGATGCGGAAGCGTGGGGCGCCGTTTCGTCGGGCAGATAAAACTTGGCAAAAACTACACCAATTTAAAAAAAGTGAAGTCGGGATCGAACGTTCTTGATAAACAGGTGATTAATAACTTGATAATTAACAGTCTGGGGCCTACTAAGTTTTATTTCTGCCAGTCAGCTGACTGCTTAGGATTAATGGGCCGGGCGCACCGTGTCGCCCAATGGCAAATTTATCTCCCGGCTGCTTCGCAGAATCTTCGGACTTTCACCACCGAATTTGAAGATCCCGTGTCATGAAAAAATTTACCCTGCTCGCCCTCGTTGTGCCGCCTATTGTTCTGGCACTTGCATTTTTCCCCGTCGAAAATCAAAAAAATAAGTTTCACAGTGATTCGGAACTTGCGTCTTTTCGCCAATTAGCCATGGCCTCAGGTCATTCTGCCAGCAATCGCCCTGCAAGCGATAGCAATCATCTGACGGGCAATACCGCCAACAATTTACTCCAAATTGACTCCAACATCCTCTTTCCCACCGCCAAAACCTGCGGCGGTTGCCACGGTCACGACCCAAACATGAGCGCGTTCATCACTTCCACCGGCGAAGATGTAAATATCTACGACGATTGGCGCAGCACGATGATGGCCAACAGCGCCAAAGACCCATTCTGGCGTGCCAAAGTGAGTCATGAAATCATAGTCAACCCCAGTCACAGCAAGGAATTGCAGGACAAATGCACCTCCTGCCACGCCCCTGGAGGACATTATCAAGCCAAACTTCATGACCACAAAGAATTTTACCTGCTCTCTGACCTCTACAGCGACACGCTTGGCCTGGATGGCGTGACCTGTCAGGTTTGCCACGCACAATCGCCTCAACTTTTGGGCGATCTGCACTCCGGACAATTAAACTTCGACACCAACTATATTCGGGTTTCCTACGGTCCGTACGAAGTGGTCTTTGCCCCACCCATGCACAATTTCGTAGGTATAACCCCCAAATTTGGGGGGCATATCAGCGATGCCGGACTTTGTGCCGGATGCCACACCCTCCTCACTAACACCGCTGACCTTCAGGGAAATCCGACCGGGAACACCTTTGTGGAGCAAGCCACCTACCACGAATGGCTCAATAGTCGGTACGACGAACAGCACGACAACATTACCTGCCAAAGCTGCCACATGAAACAAATCGCAGATGCGGTGGTCATTTCAGCCAACTATCAGTTTTTATTTGCCAAATTCCCCTTCGGACTCCACGAACTCGCCGGCGCAAACGTGACGATGCTCCAACTTTTGAAAACCAACCGCGAAAAACTCGACATTGACGCCGCACCCGAACATTTCGACAGCACCATCGCCGCTACGCTGCGGATGCTTCAGCACAAAACCCTCGACCTCCATCTTCAGGCGGACGATGTGGAGGGCGATTCAATGGATTTCAGTCTGCGTTTGCTCAATAAAGCAGGACACAAATTCCCGTCTGGCTACCCTTCTCGCCATGCCTGGGTAGAATTTGAAGTAAAAAACGAGGCGGGCCAAACCATTTTCCATTCCGGAAAACCTGCTTCTGACTACAGCCTGCCTGACGAGAACCCGAACTACGAGCCACACTATAATATAATCACCAACCAAAATCAAGTGCAGATTTACGAACTGGTGCCTGGAGATGTGAACGGATTGTTTACCAATGTTTTGGAGCAAGCTGACCACGCCATCAAAGACAACCGCCTGACCCCACAGGGTTTCAAAACCAACGATCCGGTGTACGACACCACAAAAATCGTGAGCATCGGTCAAGATCAGGATTTCAACCGCGCACCCGACGGCACGGAAGGAACTGGAGCCGATGTGCTGCATTTCCGCCTGCCGAATGAAGGCTACACCGGTCGGCTAAGTGTCCGTGCCAAAGTCTGGTATCAGAGCCTTCCTCCCAAATGGATGGCACCCATGTTTGCGTTTTCGTCGCCAGAAATTGATTCTTTCCGAATCATGTTTGATGCCGCCGACCACTCCCCTACCCTGATAGCAGAGGCGGTTTTGGATTCTGTTTTTGTAACGCCCGTTTCGACTAAAAATGTTGCAAATGAAGGCTTTGTGAAGGTTTTCCCTTCCATCAGCACCGATGGGCGTGTTCATATCCAACCTGCAGGAAACATACAAATCCAACGGGTACAAGTATGGGATTCGGCAGGCCGCCAGGTGTGGGGCAAACCTTTTACGGGTGACCCAATACAATTGCCACGCCTGAGCGGAGTTTATTTTATAGGTGTGGAGACTGGAAAAGGGCGCGTGGTACAAAAGGTAGTGCGTATCTAAATTGTAAGTAAGCCACATTAACTTTCCGACGTGGAATCACACTCTGAATATCAAAAAACTTGGCAACGATTCCGGCGCAACCGACCTGCGTTGGTAGGGCTGTGGTTTGTGACCGCAGCCATATTTGTTGCACTTTTTGGGTATTTTCTTGCGCCCGACCACTCACCCGATGCCAATGCTCAAATCCCGGAGATCGCCTTGCAGCCGCCAGGTTTTCGCGTTTCGATCTTGCCGGTTAAAACGAACCATGAGGCTGCCTCCCTTTCCTGGTATTCAGTGCTGTTGAATGGGCAGCCATTGTTCTACAAACCTCTCCCAATCGAGCCTTCAAGTTTAAAAACCGTCGGCGATTCGGTTCATTTTCAATACTTTGGAAAAAATGGACGATCGAGTGCCGTGCCAACGGCTCAATTGGAAACCCAAGAAATCCAAACACGGCACTTCCTGCTCGGCACCGACAAATACGGTCGCTGCATAGTGAGTCGCCTGATTTTGGGTTTTCGAGTGTCACTGCTCGTGGGGCTTATCGCGGTTGCCATTTCGTTGAGCCTCGGACTGATGATTGGTGCGGCAGGCGGCTACTTTGGAGGGCGTGTGGATGATATGGTGATGCTGGTCATAAATACAGTTTGGTCTATTCCCACACTGCTTTTAGTATTTGCCGTGGTGTTGGCTTTGGGGCGTGGCATCGGGATCATTTTCCTCGCCGTCGGCCTAACGATGTGGGTGGATGTGGCGCGGGTGGTGCGCGGGCAAGTGTTGGCTATCAAACAATTGGCTTTTGTAGAAGCTGCCCAAAGCATGGGCTTAGGGCATGGGCGCATTTTATTGCGCCACATTTTGCCCAATCTTTTAGGACCCGTTATGGTGATAGCAGCAGGCAATTTTGCTACTGCTATTTTAGTGGAGTCTGGTTTGAGTTACCTCGGCTTTGGCGTACAGCCACCGACCCCTTCTTGGGGAACAATGCTCAACGAAAATTATGGCTACGCGCTGGGCGGGAAACCTCTATTGGCATTGGCTCCCGCGCTTGCCATCGCGTTCACGGTACTGGCTTTCAACCTGGTAGGCAATGGACTCCGCGATGCGCTGTTTTTAAGCATTCGATCAAAATGGTATATTACCGCCCACAAACCCACTGGGGGTTCCCGACCACTCGCAACCGCCACTTTCTTCATCTGACTTTTATTCAACCTCAAAAGATCAATTATCGCTCGCCGTCACATCACCCTCTGCTTCCAAGGTCAAGTTGCTGCCTGAACCCAATGCTTTGGGCTCTTTTCCAGCATACGCGATCAACAGGCCATCCTTGGCTTCATTGAGTGTCGCCTTCAAAGCAGCGCCTTCTGGCGGGTTTTCACCCAATATGAATTCAGCGAGTGGGTCTTCCACATATTTCTGGATAGCGCGATGGAGTGGACGCGCTCCATATTGCGGATCATATCCTTTTTCCGCCACAAAATCCTTGCCCTCTTCGCTGAGATCCAATGAGAACTTCATATTGTCAAGTCGCTGTGTCAAACTGGCGAGCGCGTTGTCAATGATTTTGAAAATCTCCGCCTTACCCAGCGAATTGAACACCATCACATCGTCAATACGATTGAGGAATTCAGGTGAAAACGTCTTTTTCAACGCGTTCTGGATCACCAGCTTGACATTGTCCTCGGCAGCTTCTTGACGAGCCTGGGTGGCAAATCCTACCCCCTGGCCAAAGTCTTTGAGCTGGCGAACACCGATGTTAGAGGTCATAATTATGATGGTGTTCTTGAAGTCCACCCTACGTCCCATGCCATCGGTCAGTTGACCGTCGTCCAGCACTTGGAGCAGGATGTTGAATACATCAGGATGCGCTTTTTCTATCTCGTCGAGCAGTACCACGGAGTAAGGCTTACGCCGTACTTTTTCCGTCAATTGGCCTCCTTCTTCATATCCAACGTAACCCGGAGGTGCGCCGATAAGGCGGCTCACAGAGAACTTCTCCATATACTCGCTCATGTCAATCCGCAGCAGATTATCTTCAGAATCAAAGAGATAGCGCGAAAGAGCACGAGCAAGTTCTGTTTTTCCAACCCCTGTAGGGCCTAAGAATATGAATGAGCCAATCGGCTTTTTCGGGTCTTTCAGTCCCACGCGGTTGCGCTGAATGGCCTTGGATATTTTGATGACACTCTCGTCTTGCCCAATCACCATTTTGCGCAGATCGTCGGCCATGACCACGAGTTTTTTGCTCTCGCTTTGGCCCACTTTCCGCATAGGTATGCCCGTCATCATAGCCACTATTTCCGCAATTTCTTCTTCCCCTACCGGGTAACGCGCCACTTTACTCTCTTCATCCCATTGTGATTTGGCAAAATCAAGTTGGCGCACCTGACGGCTTTCGAGATCTCGGAGATTGGCAGCATCCTCGTAGTTCTGGTTTTTAACAGCGTAGTTTTTACGCTCGCGGATGGCCTCTATTTCTTTTTCCAATTCTTCGATGTGCTGCGGCACCACGATGTTTTTCAAATGCACCCGTGCACCCACCTCGTCGAGCACGTCAATCGCTTTGTCTGGCAAAAAACGATCTGTGATATATCGGTCGCTAAGCCGCACACACGCCACAATGGCCGCATCGGAATAGTTGACGTTATGGAATTCCTCGTACTTCGACTGAATGTTGCGGAGAATGTGGATGGTCTCTTCCTGCGCTGGTGGCTCCACCAAAACTTTTTGGAAACGACGATCCAGCGCACCGTCTTTCTCTATGTACTGACGGTACTCGTCGAGTGTACTGGCGCCAATGCATTGGAGTTCGCCACGGGCAAGGGCAGGCTTGAAAATATTGGAAGCGTCGAGGCTTCCGGAGGCGCCGCCCGCACCGACCAAGGTGTGTATTTCGTCAATGAAAAGAATGACATCGCGGTTTTTCTCCAACTCGACCATGATGGCCTTGATGCGCTCCTCAAACTGTCCACGGTATTTGGTGCCTGCCACCAAGGCGGCCAAGTCCAACATCACGAGGCGCTTATTGTGGAGTGTTCGGCTCACTTTTTTCTGCATGATGCGCAGGGCCAAGCCTTCTACAATGGCGGTTTTCCCAACACCCGGCTCACCGATGAGCACAGGGTTGTTCTTTTTGCGACGGCTGAGAATTTGGCTCACGCGTTCTATTTCGCGTTCACGACCGATGATTGGGTCAAGTTTGCCCTCTTCAGCCAGTTTGGTGAAGTCTCGACCAAAATTATCGAGCACAGGAGTGCGGCTTTTTTCCTGACGTTTTTGGGAAGGCGACTGATAGGTACCGCGCTCTTCATCAAAATCGCCTTCGGATTGAGCCGATATTTTGGGCTGTGCAAGGTCTTGTTCCGAGCGTACATACTCCAGTTCTTTTTTGAAAGAATCGTAGTCCACGTCGTATTCGTTTAAAAGTTTGGTGCTGCCGATGTCTGCATATTTCAGCATCGCAAGCATGAGGTGTTCGGGATGCACCTCTTCGGTTTTGGTCATTTTGGCCTCTACAAAAGTGGCTTTCAGCACACGTTGGACTTGCGTTGTCATCGCGCATTCGCCCACATAGAGGTTTTCTGCAGGAGGATAATTGGAATATCTGGGAATGGAACGCTCAATTCGTTTTTTGAGGTCGTTCACATCTACCAGGAGAGAATCGAGTACGCGAACGGGTAAACTGTCGCGTTCGGCGATGATGCCAAGGAGCAAGTGCTCTGTGCCTACATAATCATGCCCCAGTCGCCGTGCTTCTTGACCGCTCTGGTTGATGATTTGTTTGACGACTGGTGAAAATTTATTATTCATAGAAAAATGTGGTCAACGTGTTCCTTCCTTCACATTTAAGCGCCTTATCTTTTTTATTCGCCAAAGTTTTGGCGAAGGAGAAAGCTGCGGCTAGAATCTTCGGCGGATAAACGGTCGGAAATTTCAAGGATTGCCTCAAGCCTCGTTTTTGGTGCGACAATTTTAGGCGAATTGTTCCATACAAGCCAAGCTTTTATCATGCACTTTAACATTTTTTTCTTCCCGGGGTTCAAACTGCCTTTTTTTAATCCCTAAAAACGCTGTTGGACAAATGGCAAAAACCCCGCCGAAAGGCTTTGGGCTGACAAGCCGTCAGGTTCAGTACGCGCTTTTAAATTTTTGTTGGAAAAAAACGCACAACCATTACATTTGCCATCCCAAGAACGTTGGAAAATAGTTTTTCAAACATACAATTATTGACAATCAGCCGTCTATGAAATATCAGATTGATAAGCAGGAGCACTATGCGATACTTTCGCTTCATGAGGAAAACCTCAACTCAACGATTGCACCCCAACTTAAGAGCGACCTTATCCTACTTTCTCAAGAAGGAATTCGCAATTTTATCCTTGATCTTTCCAATGTCAAATATGTGGACAGCAGCGGTCTTTCGGCCATTCTGACAGGTCACCGTATTTGGAAAGGCACCGGGACATTCGTCCTAGCAGGCGAAATGAACCCCATGGTGACTAAACTCATCGAGATTTCCCGCCTCGAAACCATACTCACCATCATACCCACCATCAGCGAATCCATTGACTTTGTAATGATGGAAGAACTGGAGCGGCAAATTGAGGGAGAATAACAGCAGAAAATCATTGTATTACAAAAGCGTTCTGTCAGTTAGCACTGGCAGAACGCTTTTGTTTGTTACCAAATATTATATCCAAAATTAATTTTAACACTCGATCATAATACAAAATCGAAAAAAAATCAGTAATTTTATCCCGCCCTCAGGAAGCCCCCTTTTCAACAAACACTTACCGATTATGAAAGAGATCGCATTTCGTTATGGCCTTTGGATGTTTTTCGGCCTTACTGGATTTTTCCTGCTCATGCACATCTTCCACCTGAGCGAGAACTTTTACCTGCGCATATTCAATGGTGTAATCCATTTAGGCTTACTTTGGATGGCCTTGCGCACCTGGTCGCGCGAACACCACGATGGCACTTCTGATATTACTTCCGGAGTAGTTGTGGGTATGTTCACCTCTTTCATCGGAGTCGTTCCATTCGCCTTTTTTATGGCAATATTTTTGAAGTTCAACCCTGAATTGCTAGCCAGCATCAAGCAACAAACATCAATGGGGGAGT
>JBBQSW010000119.1:0-9526 GCA_038213575.1 Chitinophagales bacterium
GATAAGCATACTGACCAGAAAAGATTTCTTGAAGTGGCACTGCTTTTCCTTTCACAATTTTTGAGATACCAATACCAGCCTGATTGGATTTAAAGCAACCAAGGCGTTTGGCATGACTGCACAAGGTTTTATAATTCTTTCCTAGAACAATGGCGGCCTGGTTCATACTTATTGAAGCTTTACAAACTTCAATAAAGCGAGTCTCAAAAGTTGTGTCGAAATTGTATCTTGCCATGACAATACAAAGTGAGCTAAAAAATCAATGAACTAAGTCCCTCGTGTCTACCATTTCACCACCCGGGCAAAAAAAAGAGGATAATAACAGAAACCGCAGCAAATATAGTAAAAACCAGTATTGCTAAGCGTTTTCTGTAAACAAAAAAGCCTTTCCGAAGCTTCGGAAAGGCTTTGAGCGGAAAACGAGATTCGAACTCGCGACCTCGACCTTGGCAAGGTCGCGCTCTACCAGCTGAGCTATTTCCGCAGATTGTGTTTACTGTTCAAGACTGGTGTCTTGCGTTTTGCGGCGGCAAAGATAAGCCCGGTCTTTGGGGATAGACAAATATTTTTTGAAAAAAAAATCAAAATTCTGGAAAGGGTTTGGAAACCAAGCGTTTAGGAACGGGTGAATAATAACTTTTTACTTTCATCTGCTTCCTTAGTTGAAAATTTGGAGCTTTGTTATTGCTCAATACCTTCTTCCTGCTCCTTTCCTTCTTCCAGTTTTCTTTTCAGGTAAAAATAGGTCTCCAACTGCGTGCGCACCGGAATGTCGCTGCTGGTTCGCCGATACTGGTTGAGGTTTTCAGGGTCAATAATGCGGGCCTTCACGTTGTCGTTGAGCTGAATGGAGAGGAATTCACGGATGTCCCGTTGGATCACCGGATCATAAACGGGGAAAATGGTCTCAATTCGGAAAGACAGGTTGCGTTCCATCCAGTCAGCGCTGCTGAGGAAGGTAAGTTCGTCGCCCCCGTTGTGGAACACAAACACGCGGGCGTGCTCCAAGTAGCGATCTACGATGCTGATTATTTCAATGTTCTCGCTCAACCCTTTGAGGCCCGGCACGAGACAACATATCCCACGAATGATGAGGCGGATTTTCACCCCCGCTATGGAAGCCTCATAAAGTTTGGCGATGATTTCTTTGTCTTCAAGGCTGTTGATTTTCAGTATCATTTCAGCCTTTTGCCCCTTTTTGGCAGCTTCTACCTCATTCCCGATCAGTTGATAAAGCCTCTCGCGCAGGTTGAATTGTCCCACCAAAAGGTGCTGAAACGGGTGAGGCGGCGGCATGTTTTCCAGGTGTGCCAGCACATTGCTCACTTCGTTGGTAAGACGCGGGTCGGCAGTGAAAATACCAATGTCGGAATAAATCTTGGCAGTTTCTTCATGGAAATTTCCGGTGCCCAAGTAGGCGTAAAGTTGCGGGTGTCCGTCTTCGACTCGGCGGACGAGGGCGAGTTTGGAGTGGACTTTCACGCCGGGCAATGAATAGTGAACCCGCACCCCGGCCTTTTCCAGGCGCTCGCCCCATTCAAGGTTAGTGGCCTCGTCAAAGCGGGCTTTGATTTCTACAAAGGCCGACACTTGTTTGCCGCGCTGCACGGCTTCCATGAGGGCTTCGAGAATACGGCTGCTTTTGGCCACACGGTATTGAATAACCTTGATGTGGGTGACCGCTGGGTCCTGCGCGGCCTTTTCAAAGAACTGGATGACTGGCTCGAAAGATTGGTATGGGACGTGAATCAGTTGGTCTGCCTCCAAAATGGCCTTGAACATATCGGGCGCATGCGATAAAACAGGGTGTGGAAGCGCTGGTAAAGGTTTGTTTTTCAGGTGTTTAAGACCAAAATCTGGGAATCTGAAAAAGTCGAAATTGTTGTGATAGCGTCCTTCGGGCAGCATGTCGTTTTTGCGAAGGTCGAAGGTGTCCTGCAAATAAGAAAGCTGGTGTGGGGGCATATCACGGTCGTACACAAAGCGGCTGGCTGGTCCAACCTGACGTTTTTGCAGGCTCGACTTTATCTTTTGCACGAGGTCGCCGCTGAACTCGTCGTCAATGTCGAGTTCGGCATCACGCGAGAGTTTGATGGAGTAGGTGTCCTGAATGTCGTAGCCAGGAAAAAGGCGCGACACGGAATGGCGCACAATGTCATCGAGCAAAATCACGTCATGGCGGCCGCCCTTGGTAGGGAGTGACACAAATCGAGGCACTTGGTCGGAGGGGATTTTCACCAGCGCGTATTCGCTGTCGGACAAGGGTCTCTTTTTTTGACGCAAATGGACCGCCAGATAAAGGTGGGCGTTTGCCAAAAATGGATTGATGCGACGTTTAACTAGCAACACCGGCATTACGAAGGGAAGCAGGTTGCCTTGGAAATAATCTTCCACATATTGCCGCTGTTCGTCATTCAGGTCGAGCCGCCTCAGAATATGGACATGGTGCTTCCGAAGTTCAGGAACGATGTGGTTTTCAAAAATCTGGGAATATTCCTCCTGTTGCAGGTTGACGATCTGGTGGATTTCTTTGAGCAGTTCGCTGGGATCAAAATGGAGTTGGGCGCGGGTTTTTTTACCCACTTTTTTCAGTTTGCGTATGCCGGCAACGCGGATTCTGAAAAATTCGTCGAGATTGGACGAGTAAATGGCCAAAAACTTGAGTCGTTCCAAAAGCGGCACGGCAGGGTCTTTTGCCTCTTGCAAGACACGATAGTTGAAAGAAAGCCAAGAGACATCCCGATGGGTATAGGGCAGAGGAATCAAAGGTCGAGTGAGTAGAATGAGTGAATAAAATAACGAACGATTAAGTGTGCAAAAGTGGGGCTTTAGATGCGAGTATGCAAGGTGTCTCGAAATAACTTAACAGACTCAAGCAACTCCCTACCTTCGCCCCCAATATGGAAGACTTTAACATAAACCTCGACCGCGACCTGGTTTTCTTTGATGTAGAAACCACGGGCCTTAACGTCATCCGCGACCGCATCGTACAGATCGCGCTGGTGAAACTCCACAAAAACGGTCAGCCCGCCGAAGAACTTTCGATGCTCATCAACCCTGGCATTCCAATTTCAGAGGAATCCATGGCGATTCACGGCATCACGCCCAAAGACCTCGCCAACAAACCTACGTTCGCTCAAGTAGCACAAAAAATCTGGGATTTTATCGGCAATGCAGACCTCGGGGGCTACAATTCCAATCGTTTCGACGTGCCCATGCTCATGGAAGAATTCTCCCGCGTAGGCATGGAATTCGACATCTCCAAGCGACGACTGATTGACGCTCAACGCATTTTCTACAAAATGGAACCGCGTACGCTTAAAGCGGCCTACCGACTTTATTGTCAAAAAGAACTGGAAGACGCACATAATGCTCTGGCCGACGTTCGGGCCACCGTAGCCGTTTTCCGTGGCCAGATCCGCGCCTACGAAGGCAAAGACTTGCTCGATGAAGAAGGAAACATCGTTCCAGCGCCCATCAAAAATAACATGCAGGCGATCCATGAGTTCACCAACGACCTCAATTTTGTGGACGCCACGCAAAAACTCCGCGTCCAACAAGACGGCACCGTGGTGTTCAATTTTGGAAAATATGTGGGTGAGCCTGTAAAAACTGTGCTCGCCCGTGAACGCCATTATGCAGGCTGGATCATTGAAAAGGAGTTTTCTTCTCAGGTAAAGCAGTACATCAAGCAGGTTTTGAAGGAAATGGAGGGAAAGTAATTGTCAGCGTTTTCGCCAAAGGGTGGCACATTTTTTCAAACTGCTGTGCCATACTTTGGCGAACACGCCCAAAATTATCTCCCAAAGTCGTCCTGTACCCGTACGATATCATCTTCATCACTGGGGTGTTCGGCATCGGTATGCTGCCATATCTCAGCGACCATCCCCCATTCCTCCAAGCCAATCAGTCGGTGACGTTCACCTTGTTTTAGTTGGATTATATCACCGTTCAGGAGGGTATGTTGATGCTTTTCTTCATCGGTGTCGCTCGTCACAACACCCACGGAACTGCTGATGCACTTCCAGATTTCTGCGCGGCGGTGATGATACTGCCAGCTTAAACGGGCATGTGGGGCCACCAACAGGATTTTTGGACTCAACTTGTTGGTGATCTTTAGGGCCTCCATATTTTCATCCGGAAAATAGTGTGCTGCAAATTGGGCTGCCTGTGTTTCATCCAGGACAAAAAAGCCGCCCCAAGGACGAGTGTCGTCCATTTTTACCACTTTAAAATCAAGCGCTGCAAGCATTTCTGCCGCTTGTTCAAAAACCAATCTTTTTTGATCCGTCATTTTATTTGAATGTTATTTCATCGTTCCAAGGAACGGAGGGTGCCAGAATACTCCGTTCAATTGGGCGCAAAGTTGTGTGATTAAGCACAAATAATGCTATAAATTGAACGTGGGTCATCCCGATTTTTTTGTACATTCACCACTGGAGGATGTTTTGCCGCTCAAAACTCAATCTAAATTTTGCAGGTAGGTGACGCAAATCAGCGATGGATTTCAACTTTGTGTAGCTAAGGTAGCGTAGGTTTGAGGCTCAATTCTTACAAACACACATGAACCGCTTACCCCTTGGCTTTTTGCTCCTTGCCCTTTGCTTTTCAGCTTGTTTCGAACCGAAAGAAGGCTGCCTTGACATAGCAGCTACCAACTTCGACGCGGGCGCCGACAAAGACTGTTGCTGTGAATACCCGAAGCTGGTGCTGTCGGTAAATCAGGTATATGACACGCTGCTTTTTCGAAATGATTCCCTGTACAGAAATTCTGAGGACCAACTTTTCCGAATCAAAAGCGTGGCCTTCTATCTTTCTGATTTCCAATTGTTTCAGAATGGGGAACGCTTTACGATGAGCGACATGCTTACGCTTAATACGTTCGCGGGCACGGACACCTCCAGCCAACTTTTCACCAACGATTTTCAACTCGTACGTCGCACACCGATAGATTATGTTGTGGGCACATTTCGGCAGGATGGCAATTTCGAGGAGGTCAATTTTCGGCTGGGCTTGTCGGCAGACGCTCAAAAAGTGATTCCGTTTAAAGCACCTGCAAACCACCCACTTGCTGCACAGCCCGACCGTCTGTGGCGCGGACAATTGGCGGGATTTGTGTTCTTACAAGCCGTGGTTGTGCGCAATTCCATGGACACTACCCAAGCGGATACCCTCCGATTTTTACAGTCTGATTTAGGGCAACCACGCATCGGGGCGACGGGCCTATTTGTGCACCCTACTGGCTATAACTTTCCGTTGGTACTGACGGTGGATTACAAAAAAATGTTTGAGGGGGTAAATTGGACAACCCACGACATTCCCGCATGGAAAACCAAGATTGTTGCCAACTTACCGAGTACTTTCAACGTTTCACAATGACTGTATCTTGGACAATTGGCCCAAATTGGTCCAATGTCCATAAAATCACTACCATGAAAAAAATAACACTGCTACTTGCCCTTTCATGCTTCGCCTTTTTACCTTCTTGTGGCGACGATGATCCTGAAGCTCCTGGTATCAATTTCGATATCACCTTCAAAGCCACTTTTGATGGCGTTCAATTGGAAAAAAACAAAGACGTCCAATTTGGCTCTATCCCGCTGTTTGTTGAGGCCTGTCGAATGTACCTGTCAGACATTACACTATTATCAGGAGATAAGGAATTTCAGATTTCAGAGATCGAATACCTTGATTTCACTCCAAGCAATGCGACGTTTGCTACGCCCACCATCACATTCAAAAACGTGCCGGAAGGAGAATACACCGGCATCCGATTCGGCTATGGGGTGAAACCAAGCCTGAACGCAAAAACACCGTCCAACTTCCCTGCAGGGCACCCGCTTTCCGTTGAAGTAGATTATTGGTCAGGATGGGACAGCTATATTTTCTCGACGCTGGATGGCAAGGCAGACCCTGAAAACGACGGCACCAAAAACCTTTCCCTCGCTTATCACTGCGGTTCCGATCCCGTGTACAAAACATTTGAGTTTGACCAAGCCATTCATGTCCACGAGGGGCAAGCAGGCGCAAGGGTGACTTTCGACATGAAAAAATTCCTCACCCTGGCCGACGGGTCTTTGTACGACATTGTGGCAAACCCGGCTACTTCCAATAGCGCGAGCAACGTAACCGTGGCTCAAATCCTGACCGCCAACTTTGGGCGTGCGACTACCGTAGAACAATAAATGATTCATTATGAAAACATTAGGCACTAAAAATATCCATTGGCTGGCTTTCGCTTCTTTAATAGCCATAACTTTTATTGCAGCCTGTGATAAAAACGAGCCCATGCCCGTGGTGTCAGGCGATTTGATGGATATCCCATATTCCCCCCAAACCTACACCATCATGAAACCGGCTGACTTCCCCGAGATCCCTATCCCGGCCAACAACCCCATGACCGTGGACGGGGTGCAATTGGGTCGCAGGCTTTTCTACGACCCAATTCTTTCTGCGGATAGCACCATGTCCTGCTCAAGTTGCCACCTGCCACAGGGGAGTTTTACGGACAGCAAAGCATTTTCTACGGGAATTAATGGTATTGCCGGGCGACGCAGTTCTATGGCATTGCTCAATCTGGGCTATGTCCTTCCTCAAGATGGTTTTTTCTGGGATGGTCGGGCCAAAACGTTGGAAGACCAGGCCCTGCTCCCAGTGGAAGACCCGATTGAAATGCACAATACCTGGCCAAATGTGGTGGACAAACTCAAAAAACACGCCACTTACCCCGCCCTTTTCCGAAAAGCGTTTGGCGTCAATGATCGCACTGAAATTACCAAAGAACTGGCTGCGAAGGCAATGGCACAGTTTGAACGCATTTTAGTAAGCAGCGGCAAGTCAAAATTCGACGAGTTTATTGGCGGAAACTTTGATGCATTCGACGACGAAGAAATAGACGGGAAACTGATGTTCTTTGACGAAGGCCAATTCTACAACCTGCCGGATGCACAATGCTTCCATTGCCATGGCGGGATCACGCTGACGGGAGGCAAGTTTTTCAACAATGGGTTGGACAGCGTCGGCTCGCTGGATGAATTTAAAGATTTAGGGCGTTTTGAAGTGACGGGAATAGAATCTGACAAAGGCAAATTCCGTGCGCCTACCATGCGCAACATCGCCCTCACCGCGCCTTACATGCACGACGGGCGTTTCCAAACACTCGAACAAGTAATTGATCAGTACAGTGACAACGGATTTGGAGTGGTGAACGAAGGCGCTTTTCTCAACCAAATTGGTTTTCCCAATGGCGATGGCTCCTACACGGGACTTACTGCTAACCAGAAAAAGGCGATCGTTAAATTCTTGCATACGCTTACCGACACCACTTTTGTAAAAAACCCGGATATTCAGAATCCATTTTAATGGGTTTATTTCTGAATACTTGTTATTTTTGGCCTGCTTTTCGCAGTTAATCCTTCCATTCATAACAAGACATCCCGTGCTTATGCGAAACCGACTTACACTCCTCGCCATTTTTGCGGCATTTACTGCCCATTCACAAATCAGCGAGGGCGGCCTTCCGCCCACTTTACTGCCTGAATACCAATCCTTTCTTGCAGGGAAAATGCCTGCCCCCCTTGCACTTCCGAGACTCGATAAGGCAAATGCATTGGCTGAAGACAGCCGTACACCTGGCCAAAACCGTTTTGCAGCGCCCATTTCTGCCAATTTTTCGTTGGAAAACGAGGGTACTTGGCACAACTTGCCGAATGGCGACCGGGTGTGGCTCTGCGCCGTTTACTCGCCTGGCGCACTTGGTTTGACGCTGATTTTCGATGAATTCAAACTGCCTCCTGGGGCAAAGTTTTTTGCCTACGGAGCTAATCAGCAGGTGCTGGGTGCCTACACTGCCCAGAGTTGTTTGCCTTCAGGCAAATTTTTAGTCGGGGTTTTGAAGGGCGAATCAGCCTATTTGGAGCTCTACGAACCCAAGGCTGTTCAGGGGCAAAGTAAAATCAGCACCAAACGGGTGGATGTGTCTTACGACGCGAATGCCATGAACGGTGCGGAAGATTTCGGCGAAGCATTGCCCTGCAACATCAATATCAATTGCGCATTAGGGGCAAACTGGCAGGTACAAAAAAAAGGTGTGGCGCGTATTTTAATGGTTTTTCCTGATGGGGAAGGTTGGTGCAGCGGTTCCCTCATCGCCAATACCTCGAATACGTTCGAACCCTATTTCCTGACAGCCCACCACTGCCAACTTTTGCTCAGCAATCCAGATTTTGCACTTTGGCGTTTTGATTTTGACTACGAATCGGCCAATTGCTCGAACCCTGCCATTGAGCCGGTGCCGCGTTCAGTGCTCGGCTGCGAACGCATTTCGTACCGCATAGAAACGGACTTTATGCTCCTGAAACTCAACCCGATTCCGCTCAATTTCGACGTCTACTTCAATGGCTGGAACCGCGACGGCAATACCACGATCCTTTCCCCCAACACTACCTACATCCACCATCCCTGGGGCGATATCAAAAAGATTTCGGTGGATACACAAAACGTCAATATTCACCCTAGTGCGCTTAACTGGGGCGGTATTTATGGGATTAGTCCGGCCAATTCTCATTGGAAAAGCGTCACGGACCTCGGCGTCTTTGAATCGGGCTCTTCGGGCAGTCCATTCTTCGATTCGAACAAACGCATTGTAGGCCAACTGCACGGTGGCAGCACGGCTATGGGCAATCCTTGTAAGGTAACTGGAGCCTATTTTGGACGATTCAACCTTTCTTGGAATCAAGGAACCGACCCCGAAAACCGGCTTAAAGAATGGCTTGACCCGACGAATACGGGGGTGGTCACGCAGAACGGCTATGCCCGTCCGGCAGTGCAAGGTTTTGCTATCAGCGGCAACCTAAGAACCCACTGGGACGTACCCATGGAGGGAATTCGGGTGGACATAGGCGGCGGTACATCGGGGTTTGTGCTTTCGGATTCGCTGGGGAATTTTCAATTTAACAACATCCCCGCAGGCGGGAATTACAGCATTAAGCCGATCCACGACCAGAACGACCTGAACGGGGTAACTACCTACGATTTGGTGCTGATGTCCAAACATATACTGTCCATCGAGCCGCTGAATTCCCCTTGGAAAATGGTGGCCGCCGATGTCAACCAATCGGGGTCCATTACCTCTTTTGATATCGTGGAAGGCCGCAAAATGATCCTCGGAATCATTACCGGGTTCACGGGTAATAATTCTTGGCGTTTCCTTCCGGCGTACACGATTTTCGGTGATCCAACGAACCCATTCATGGGTGGTATTCCGCCGGAGCATATCAATGTTACTAATCTGCAGGCCAATTATATGGGTGCTGACTTTAAGGGAATTAAAGTAGGAGATGTGAATAATACGGCGATCGGGAATTGAGTGAGGAAACGGGACGAACTAAAAAAACTTGTTTGAGGAAGAAAGAAGAATTTAACGAGAAAATGAGACATTTGTCTTGTCGCAAAGCAGTGAAGACATCTACACAAGTCATGCTTTTCGGGTCGCTTTAAAAGGCATGTCGGGTCGCTTGGGTTGTGT
>JBBQSW010000120.1:0-9496 GCA_038213575.1 Chitinophagales bacterium
TTACAATCACTTTAACCTTATTAGGGATATTGACTTCCTCTTCAAAAGTCACTTTTCCATCCTCATATGTTCCTAAGATCGCTATCATATCGAAAATTTTGTACAAAAGTAAGTATTCCTGTTCATTTTACTTCGGGTCTACACATTAACACTCCGCCAAATTCACAGAAATATTAATCGCCAAGCCTCCATCTGCGGTCTCCTTGTATTTCGTGCTCATATCGGCAGCTGTTTCTTTCATCGTTTTAATCACAGCATCCAGGCTGACTTTGGCTTTGCTTGGATCGCCTTCCAGGGCAATTTGACAGGCGGTAATGGCCTTCATAGCCCCCATGGTGTTGCGTTCGATACAGGGAATTTGAACCAGTCCGCCGATGGGATCGCAGGTCATGCCGAGGTGATGTTCCATGGCAATTTCAGCGGCCATCATCACTTGGCCGTAGGAGCCGCCGAGACATTCGGTGAGCGCTCCTGCTGCCATGGCGGAAGATACGCCGATTTCGGCTTGACAACCACCCATAGCCGCGGAGATGGTCGCGCCCTTTTTGAAAAGACTACCCAACTCGCCCGCAGTGAGCATAAATTTTACGATGTCTTCTTCTACAAAGGAGTCGCTGAAACAAACGTGGTACATCAGCACTGCCGGAATAACGCCTGCTGCGCCATTGGTAGGCGCAGTGACGACGCGACCGAACGCAGCGTTTTCTTCGTTTACAGCAAGCGCAAAACAACTCACCCATTTCAGGATTTCCTGAAACGTATGCCCACCCCGACTTATCTGCCGCACCCAATCGTCGGCATTGCGGTAGGGCTTCCCGGCCAAAAGCCTGCGACTAAGGGGCGCGGCGCGGCGGGTAACTTCAAGGCCGCCCGGAAGGATGCCATCGGTGTGGCAGCCCTTGTAAATGCAATCGCGCATCACAATCCAAATTGCCATCATATCTGCGCGGATCTGCTCAGGACTGCGCCACGAAAGTTCGTTTTGCCAAACGATCTCTGACACGTTTTTCCCTTCTTGCTTACACCAATTATCCAGTTCTTCTGCCAGGTCAATTGGGAAAGGCAAACGCATCTCAGACACTGCGTTTTGCTCTCCCTCCTTCACCACAAAACCTCCGCCCACAGAATAATAGGTTTGTGAAACGCCCTCCCCGTTTTTGTAAAAAGCCCTGAAAATGAGTCCGTTGGAATGGTAAGGCAAACTTTGTTCAAAAAGAAAAACGATGTCCTGTTCGGGGTCAAAAGGGATATCGCTGTGACCACCCAGACGAAGAATTTTGGTGGCTTGGATTTGCCCTACTTTGGTCTGCACATCCTCTACAGGAATGGTCACAGGATCGTCTCCATGAAGGCCGAGCATAACCGCGAGGTCAGTGCCGTGTCCTTTGCCTGTTTTGGCAAGCGAACCATACAGCTCGACCTGAACATGGCTGACTTCCGGGACGTTTATTTCGCGTAAAAAACGTTGGGCGGCACGCCAGGGGCCCATCGTGTGCGAGCTGCTGGGACCGATGCCTATTTTGAAAATGTCGAAGACGGATATTCTTTCCATTGAGACGATTGAGACGATTGGTTCGATTGGGGTGATTGATTCGATTGGGAGCGCAAAAGAACAAAATAGAGCAAAGTTATTTGGAGTTTTCTCATATTTCGGTCTCAAATTTTATCTTGTTGGAACGATTAATTTTAACTGGCTATCCGCATATTGAGTATCCACCGCTCTGTACCAACATTTGACATGACAAGCGTGAGTACACTACATGCAGACAGTCAATTAATTTTGTAAAATTCGTAATCAAACAAGAGACCCAACAATAGCAATCGAATCAATCAACCCAATGGTTTCAATGCCCACCGACCCATACGCCGCCCTCCGAATCCCCGATTATCGCCGCTTCCTCGCGATGCGCCTGATGACTACGCTGACGGTTCAGATCATGTCGGTCTCTGTGGGTTATTATGTGTACGAACTGACCAACGACCCATTGATGCTGGGCTTCATTGGTTTGGCAGAGGCATTGCCAGCCATTGGTATCAGCCTTTGGGCCGGGCATTTGGCTGATAAATACAATCGCCGGAACTTGCTGGTGGGCTGTATATCGGTGCTGCTGATTTGTTCGATGGCGCTGCTAACCGTCGCATTGGGGCAGTCTTTGTTGAGTACCCCTACCCTACTGACTTTTATCTATGGCATCATGTTTTGCACCGGAATTGCCCGGGGATTTTTCAGCCCAACCAACTTTGCATTTTTACCCCAAGTTGTGGACAGAGAACGGCTTCAAAACGCGATCAGTTGGAACAGCAGCACTTGGGAAGTTGCAAGCATTACCGGTCTTGGGATTGGAGGTTTAATCTATGGTTTCGGTGGCGTCGCAGTGGCATTTGGCACGATGAGCGGCTTGTGTGTCCTTGCATTGGTATTTATGTTGCAAATTTCATCGCGCGCTGTACCCACATTTGACCGCAGCGAAACCGCCTTGACGCGCATAAAAGCAGGTCTGGATTTTGTATTCAGCAAACAAGTGATTATCGCCTCTATTGCCATGGACTTGTTTGCGGTATTTTTCGGCGGAGCGGTGGCCTTGATGCCTGTTTTTGCCAAGGACATTTTGAAAGTTGGTCCTGAAGGGGCTGGTATTCTTCGCGCAGCAATGGCCGTGGGCGCTATCGCCATGGCAATTTTTCTAGCGCACCGGCCTTTGGGCAAAGGTGCCGGGAAAATCATGCTGGCTTCTGTTGCAGGCTTTGGACTGTGCATTATAACTTTTGGACTCAGCACGAATTTTTATCTGTCCTTTGGGGTGATGGTGCTTGCAGGAGTATTTGACGAGGTGAGTGTTTTCATCCGTTCTGCTCTGGTGCAATTTCAAACACCGGAGCACATGAAAGGAAGGGTATCCTCGGTAAGTTCGATTTTTATCACCTCCAGCAATGAACTGGGTGCCTTTGAGAGCGGGCTGGCGGCGCGGGCATTCGGCACCGTGCCTTCCGTCGTGTTTGGAGGACTGATGACTCTGGCAGTCGTGGGTATTACCTGGTGGCGCGCACCCAAACTACGCAATTACGATTTTCAGGGCGCCAAAGGAAGTGCGGCAGATTTTGAAGGAGAAACACCCTCAGGAACGGTGTCAAAATAACTTCCCAATTTGATGCCATTCTTTTGTCGGAATAGGTTTTAGGAACGCGGCACCAAGATTACTGGCTTCAGCAGCTGGGTTGATGTCCACCGTTGCGATGACAGGATTCGTTTGGGCGGGGCAATCGCCACAAGGTTCCTTTGAATCATAATTGCCCAAGTAGCAAATGTTTGAACAATTGTTTGGAAGGCAGGCTTTGGAGTTCTTTCGGCAACAGGGAAATCCAGTCCGTTTTGTAGCGAAGGGTTGCCACGTTGTCAAATGCTGTCGCGCTGAGCTTGAGCGCAAGACCGGTGAGGTAAAGTTTTTCCTTGTCGGCTTGCAAAAGGTTCTTATTGGTCATACTGCCAAAATAGATTGGTTTGACTGGCGCACTTCTCGATGGCTTAGGATTCAATATCTGAGCTAAAAAATCGCTCATCGAGCAATCTTTTGGAATCCAAATCAGGCCTTCCATACCAATTAAAATTTCCCGATACTTCTGGTTCTCAAGCAGTTGAAAACTGATTACATGAACATCCGGACGCACATCGAGTGCATATTGAAGCAGCATGGCCGGGTAGGTATCGCTTTCCTGTTGCGTGAAAAGCAGCGCGTTTTGCTCCACGGACATAAGGGCGTTGTAGTTCCAGTTGAGCAATCCTGGTGAGTATTGTCCACTGGCATACCATTCTTTACAGATAGCAGCCATTTGGGTACGATCGCCAGCGGTTTCAGCCGCTCGAAGTCGGTTTTCAAAGTCGCCAGAAGAGGCGAATAGCGGAAAAAGAAGGCATGTCAGAGTGTAAAACAGGCCGGTGAGCAATAGTTTCATAGACGTAATGTTTTAGACGCTGGATTTTTGGTTGTTGGATTTTTAGAGTTTAGAGTTTAAACCTAGTGTATTTTAGGTGTCCAATGTCTTTTGTCCAAAGTCCCTCCATCCATAGTCAAGTGAAAAGATATAACCGTTTACACGCGGGTTGGCCAGACGTTCAATTTTCGGAGGAATTTTTCAAAAAAAAAGCACGAAGCCCCACTCAGGGACTCCGTGCTATATTTTTTTCTACTGTAAAAACTAGCTGACATGCGCCTCGTAAGCCGCCGCATCCATCAACCCATCAAGGTCAGCCGGATTGGCCACTTCAATTTTCACAATCCAGCCGTCGCCGTAAGGATCGCTGTTCACCAGCGATGGATCGCCTGAATCGCTCACTTTTGCATTGAACTCCAACACTTTAGCCGTCACTGGCATAAAGAGGTCGGAAGTGGTTTTCACCGCTTCTACGGTGCCGAAGATTTCGTTGGCTTCTACCGTTTGGCCGACAGTTTCTACTTCGATATACACGAGTTCGCCTAGTTCGCCCTGAGCGTAATCCGTGATGCCGACATAAGCAATGTTACCGTTCTCGACACGGACCCACTCGTGGTCTTCTGTGTATTTGCAGTTGGCAGGAAAGGACATTTCGTAAGTGTTAAGTGATGAGTGATGAGTGATAACGAAACCTAGGAGACTTTTTCAAACCGCATAGGCCTGGGCAAACGAATTTCGAAAGCCGGGCAAAAGTAGCACTTTTGAGAAGGGGGCAAATTTTGGAACGGAAAAAATATAGCAAGGAGTCCTTTTTATCAAGAAAAACTCCGCTTGCGCGACAATCCTGCCTAAAAATCGAAATGTTGCGGGTGTGGTTTGGACGTTTCAAGGAAAGTCTCATTCTTTGACCGCCCAATCACCGCGTTCTAAGTTAACTCACAATAATCGTGTTTTTGATTTTTTATGAAATACCAGCCACTCAGCCCCGATCTTTTCAAAACCAACCGCAAGCGCTTCACCGCCGAAATGAAACCTGGCGCTGTCGCCATTTTCAATTCAAACGACCAAGCCCCCCGCAATGGCGATGCTTACCACAATTTCCGGCAAAACTCCGGGCTTTTCTGGCTCACAGGTATTGACCAGGAAGAAACGATGCTTCTGCTTTTCCCTGGCTGTCCCCGAGAACAACACGAAGAAGTGCTCATTATCCGCCGCACCAACGAACATCTTGCCGTATGGGAAGGCCACAAATACACCAAGGAAGAAGCCACCGCTGCTTCGGGCATTGAGAAGGTGTATTTCCTCGATGAGGCGGAGAAGGAGATCAACGAACTCATCCTGCTATCGGAGGGTATCTATTTGAATCTCAATGAAAATGACCGCTTTTTATCGCCTGTGGTGTACCGCGATTTGCGCTATGCCCACGAAATTCAGGCGCGTTACCCTGCGCATACCATCCTCCGAAGCCAACCCATTTTGAAGCGATTGACGACGATCAAAACCCAATGGGAAGTGGAAGCAACTCAGCAGGCGATTGACATCACGGAAAAGGCGTTCAAACGGGTTATGAAATTCGTGAAACCAGGTATTTGGGAACATGAAATCGAGGCCGAAATCATCCATGAATTCATCCGAAACCGCGCCACGGGGCATGCCTATACCCCCATCATCGGCTCCGGTTTAAGCGCCTGTGTGTTACACTACATCGAGAACAACCGACAATGCATGGACGGCGATGTGCTGCTCATGGACTTTGGCGCTGAATACGCCAACTACAATGCCGATCTCACGCGCTCTATCCCAGTAAATGGCCGTTTCTCCAAGCGCCAACGGGCAGTTTATGATGCGGTGTTGCGGGTATTGAAAGCTGCTCGGGCCATGTTGGTGCCTGGCACTAAATTCGTCGAATACACCAAAGAAGTAGGCAAAATCATGGAGGGCGAACTGCTCGGTCTTGGCCTCATCTCAAAAGACGACATTGCCAAGCAGGACAAAGAATGGCCAGCTTATAAAAAATACTTCATGCACGGCACGAGCCATCATTTGGGTCTCGACGTTCACGACCTCTTTTTCCGCTACGATACCTTCCGGGCGGGCAATGTTTTTACTTGCGAGCCTGGTATCTACATCCCCGAAGAAAACCTCGGTATTCGCATCGAAAACAACATTGTAATTACAGAAAACGGGAATATTGACCTGTTCAAAAACATTCCAATGGAAGCAGAGGAGATTGAGGATTGGATGAACTAGGAAATGTCCAATGTCCAAGCAGGAATGTCCAATTTCCAACAAGGAATGTCCAATTTCCAAGTAAGCAATAAGCAGACATTCGTTCCTTGAAATCAATGGCTTAGCATCCACTTGGAAATTGGACATTCCTTGTTGGAAATTGGACATTCCTGCTTGGACATTTCTTAATTCCGGGCCTGTGCCTGTTTTCTTGCCCGCTGGAATTCCTTGTAGCTCTTGAGCATTTCCTTGCTGGGCTTCTCGCCAGTATCCACCACTGCCCATTAGGGTCACCCGGAAAGCTGCCTGGGTGGAGGGAGTGCTGGTGACTAAAAAACTCAATATCCCTGCAAAATCCCTTTTTCCATCGGCGGCACTCCACGTTTCATCCAACTCGGCTCCGGTGCGCCCTTTAAATAGTGGTCAAAAAACTGTTGCATCCGCTTCTGAAAATCAACCCGATTCTGAATTTTTACGGGCCAGTGTGGTTCGTCGTTGTAGTTCAAGAGCCAAGCGGGTTTGCCCAATCTACGCAGGCCAGAGAAAAGTTCAATACCCTGGTACCAGGGTACTGCGCCGTCTTTGTCGTTGTGCAAAATCAGCAGCGGCGTTTCCACCTTGTCGAGGGCAAAAAGTGGTGAGTTTTCGATGTACTGCTTGGGTTTTTCCCACAGCGAACCGCCGATTCGGCTTTGCTGATGCTCGTACTGGAAAGCGCGGTTCAGCCCCGACTCCCAACGGATGCCGCCATACGCGGAGGTCATGTTTGCCACGGGTGCCCCCGCCTCAGCGCAGGCGAACAAATTGGTGCGCGTCACCAGATAAGCTGCCTGGTATCCGCCCCAGGAATGGCCTTGCAATGCCACCCGCTTTGGATCTACAAATCCTTTGGAGATCAAAGAAGTAACCCCACTCATTATGGCGTCGTAAGCCGATTCGCCGGGATAACCGATTCGATATGGAATGTCTGGAGCGAACACGAGATAGCCACGGCTTGTGTAAACGGTATAATTGATCTGCGAACGGTGAAAATCTGGTGCACGGTGGCTGTGCAGGTTGTCGGAAAGTTTTTCGTAAAAATTGACAATCATCGGGTACTGCTTCCTGGGATCGAAGCCCTCTGGCTTCACGAGCAGCCCCTTGATCTTTTCGCCAGTCAGCGAGATCCATTCCACCGATTCGATGCTCCCCCAATTGTATTCCGACTGCTGCGGGTTGGCATTGGAAATGATCTTTTCGCCGACATCTGCAGAGGCATAAATCAAATTAGGGAAGGTGGCATAGTTCTCCCTTGAATACAGAAAAACTTCATCGTACCGCGCTTTCAAAACGTTGCGGGTATAGGCAAAACCTTCTGCCCACTTCTCCTTGAGGAATGGAACGGTCATCCCCGGTTTCGCAGCATTGTCCTGGGGCAGGTTCAGCCAGATATAGCCTTCGGACTTTGTAAGGTCATTGAACTTGTGCAGCAAAATGGGAGCTTTGGATTTGATACTGCGCTCCTCTGGGTCAAGTTTGATGTATCTTAAAAGTGTTTGTGTTTCGCGGCCATCGGTTACCCGTTGCGGCTTCTTTTTCCCGTCCGGGTCAATTTTCCACAGATCGTATTTGTCATAAATCAATACCGCTTCATCACCATCGAGCCAAGCAGCCAAGCCATGTTCGTTTGGGTAGTCTGGCACGTCTGTTTCTTCGTTGAAAAACGGCACGGTACCGTTGTCAGTCAGTCGTGCAATGGTAGCTGTGCTGGCATTCCAGGCAAACCAAGCGGTATCCGAATCGCTCCACCAGGCGATGTACTTGGCAGCCGGCGAGAGCCGCGGATTGCATCGCAAATCTTTGACTATCCTCTTTTGATCGCCCGTTTCGAGATTCACTGCGAAAAGGTCCTTGTGTGGCGTGCCCTCAGAAGTGATGTACTTTGTATAGGGCTCTTCCGAGATGCCGAGTGCAAGGTTGGCGTTCCTCTGCTCTTGAAAACGGATCTCAGGCAAATCAGGAGAACCGAGCGGAACAAAGCGGTTTTGCTTGGTATGGAACACGACGGGATAGGAGCGTTTCTTTTCGTTCTCGAGGCGAATTTCCTCCTGCGTGTAGAGCCGTTTATCGTTCCAAGTCCATACTTCCACGTCCACAATTTCCTCTTTTAAAAGCGTGGTGTCATTCAAAACCGAAGGAGGCGCGATGCCAAAGTATAGTTTGGTGCCATCGTCGGAAAACACAGGGCGGGCGTTTTCGCTGATGGACCATTGTTGAGGTTGTTGAGGTAGTTGAGGGGGTTGAGATTTTGGCAGGAAGTCGCTTTGTGGGCCTGCAATGAGTTTGGCGGAATCCTGGTCGGTTTTCCCCCTCCTACGCTCTGGCTCCGGCGAGTAAAAATAGGCAAGTTGCCAGGGACGAACACGGGCTTTTGAAGTGTCAATATCGGCTACAAAGGCTGCTTGCCGACCAAAGTCATCCAACGAAAGTTGCTGGAATTTTCCCTTGGCGCGCAGCAATGGACGGAGGCTATATGGTTCTAAGTCAATTAAGTAAACCCCGTTTTGCAAGGCTTTTGGGTTGGCGGAGAAAGGCAAGGTGTCACCTTTCCCGGTGGTATTCAGGAGTAACCTCGGCCCACGTTTGGCCAGGGCATATTCTTTGACATAAGCGATGGTGTCTTGAAATCCTTTGGGCAAATTGCGCACGATGAGGCGGTAACCGTTGTCTTTGTCTTCTTTTTTTGGGGTTTTCTTCTTGGCCTTACTCGCGCCATTCGGAGGTGTTGGTGAAGGAACAATCGCAGTTTTGATCGTATCCGATTTCACTGCGGACGTGTCTTTTTTTGCAGGCGCAGGCTTTTCCATTTCAATTTGAAACGCCAGCCAGCCGCTCCATTTTTCGGGCAAGGAGAAGTTTTTAAGTCGCGGGATTTTCTCCAGTTTTCCGTTGCTGAGATCAAAAATACCGAGCGTGTCCTTAGGCAAATCCTCGTCTTTCACTTTTTTGCGGCGCAGGGCTTTAAGCGTGTCAAGCGCAGGTTTTATCTTGAATACCAACCACTTGGAGTCGTCGCTGAACTGCGCTTCGCTGCTGCGTGGAAACACCCGTGTCGTGCCCGAAGCCGCACTCCACAGGTGCAGGGTTGCGTCGCCCTCGCTCACGGACGTTTGCCCCCATAAAGCCCATTGACCGTTGTTGGAGATTTTTTGCTGCTCGATTTTTCGCCAGCGATGTACGTCGGCTTGTTCTATCGGCTTTTTGTTCTGGGACAATAAGATGCTTGAAAAAAGGGAGAGCAGCGAGAGTAGTAAAAATTGTTTCATGTATGGGCAAAGATATAAAATGTCCAATGTCC
>JBBQSW010000121.1:0-9455 GCA_038213575.1 Chitinophagales bacterium
AGCAAATCGAAGAACATCTTGTACTCGCCCTTAGAAGCCACCACCACTACATCTTTCCAGTTTTTGGCTGCGGCACGGATGAGCGATACCCCACCGATGTCTATCTTTTCTATGATTTCTGCGGGATCATTGGAAGATGCCACTGTTTCCTCGAAAGGATACAAGTCCACAATCACGCAGTCCATTTCCGGAATTTTGTATTCCTCCAATTGGGCCAAATGCCCCGGTTCGCGGCGAGCGAGAAGACCTCCAAAAATGGCGGGATGAAGTGTTTTTACCCGGCCATCCAAGATGCTCGGGTAGCCCGTGAGCGACTCGACGGCAATGACTGGTATGCCCAGTTTTTCAATGTACAATTGGGTGCCGCCCGTGCTGTAAAGTTGGACGCCCAAGGTGTGCAAGCGGCGAATAATGGGTTCAAGGCCGTCTTTAGAGTAAACGGAGACAAGTGCAGAACGAAGAATCATGGGCGCAAAGGTAGGGAGAGCGTAGACCGAACTTTCCGAAAGTTTGAAATTTTCGGGAAGTTTTCTGGGCGTTACAAAATCGCATTCGCCAGCAATACCGCCACAAAACCCGCTGCATAACCCTGCCAAAGCTCAGCCTGTGTGTGCGCTCCCAACGACAAACGCGCTACCCCTACCAGCCCTGCCAGGACAACGACGATGGCCAATATCGCATTGAGACTCAGCAGGATCGGTCCTATATTGAAGGTTGATCCTGACCATTCAAAGGCAAGCAGCAATACCATGGCAACAAAACCTCCCATGCCCGTGGCATGGGCACTGATTTTGGTGAAAATATTGACAAAAAAAGCAAAAAAAAGTCCGATGGTCGCCCCCAACACAAACTTGGCATACAAATCTGGCACTGCTCCGTTTGTAAAATTCTTAAACATCCAGAGGTAAAAGATCCCGGTGATGATGTAAGGGCCGATCCGCTCTTGTTTCTCGTGCATTTCGAGGCTTTGGATAAGCCCAAGGGGTTTCAGCAGGGATACGCCAAGCCCTGGAATAAGGAAAGTGGTTGACACGACGTAAAAAAACAATATCATCGTCCGCTTGTCACCAATATGCTGCGCCCCAAATTCGAAAGGATTGATTGTCAACATTAAAAGCAACATGTACGTCAGCACCAACAAGGGGTGGCCGAGGTAAGAGATTACGCGAGCGAGGGAGTGGTTCATGCTGGTGGGTGATTGTTTGCCCGCCGAAGCCTTTTTGTCTACCGTAGTCTTGACGTAGGCCGAGGCGTTGGAGGGGGGTAATTGGAAACGCAAAAGTAGCCAACCCACCAAGAAAAAACCTCCCGCCGCAACTTTGCGACGGGAGGTTTTTTTATTTTGTAACCATTGGGGCAGCGAGCGAGTGGAGATATGCTTCAATCAGATCGCTAAGCCACTCATTTTATTTGGCTTCTTTCAAAGAACGGCCGCCAAAAACAAGGAGCAGGAGCAATAGACATGTGAGAATAACCATTGGATTAATTTTTTTTGGTGAAAAATCTACGTTCAGAACCTGAGTGGTTTAGTACAAAAACGAAGCCAACTTTGGTTTCGTACCCTGAATGCAGGTTGTTTTAATGTCGTTAACAGACACTCCAAAGAAATATAAAAATAACCCAAGATGAAGAAGATCAAGGAAAGGTAGGCTGCAACGATTTTGAGGCATGCTTCTGCCTAAAAACGGTAGAAGCGTAGTGGGAAGTTTTTTTCAAAAAAATTATTTTTGCTCTCCGCCCAACTTTTGAAACAGCCAACCCATACCCATCACCAGCCCACAACCCAGGGGGTTGTACCACAGATAAGCGTCCTTGTTCAACCAAAAACAGGCAAGCACAATGGCTTCTCCCACCAGCGCTGCATAGAAAACCGCCCGTGCATTCACACTTTTCAGGAAGAATGCAGTGAAAAATATCCCCAAAATGGTTCCGTAAAACATCGAACCAATCATATTGACCGCCTGAATAAGGTTTTCCGAAAGCGCAGCAAAAATGGCAAAGACTACGATGAATCCTCCCCAGAGCACGGTGGCAATTTTAGAAGCGCGGAGATAATGTGCATCCGATTTGCCCGGCGCCAGCGAACGACGGTAAATATCCGAAACCGAAGTGGCCGAAAGTGCACTGAGTTCTGAAGCTGTGGTGCTCCAGGAAGCGCAAAAGATCATGGCCAGCATAAGGCCAACTACTCCTACCGGGATGTGACTCAGTATAAAATTGATGAACACATAATCTTTATCATTCCCGTCGCCCTTTACTCCAACACTTTTAAGGAGCGTTTTGGATTGGGCGCGAAGTTCAGTCCGTTGTGCTTCCAATGACTGAAGTTGGCCAATAGCCGATTGGGAAAGTTCGGGATTATCACTAAGTCGAGCCCGTTGAAGTGTCTCCAGTACTTGTTGTTTCTCCTTGAAAATTTGTGCATCGGTATTTTCCAGTTTGGTATACTCGGCCGCTTGAGGGGTTCCGACAAGTTTGGCACGATCCGCCTGATTGAAATGCAATGGTGGTTGATTGAATTGATAAAATACGAACACCATTACCCCCACCGCAAGCACAAGCATTTGCATGGGAATTTTGATAAAACCATTAAAAATCAATCCAATACGACTTTCACGCAGGGTTTTACCCGAAAGATATCGGCCTACCTGACTCTGGTCGGTACCGAAATACGAGAGGAAAAGAAAGGTGGCGCCCAGTACGCCCGACCACACATTATAGCGATCATTCCAATCAAAAGTCCAGTCCAAGACCTGGGTTTTTCCCGTTGCCCCGGCTATTTGCCATGCTTCGGAAACACCCATGCCATGCGGCAATTCATTGAGAATCAAAAAAAACGCCAAAACCAGCCCCCCCAGCATTACCGTCATTTGCAATTCCTGGGTACGGCTCACGGCTGCACTACCGCCGGAGGTGGTGTAAATCACGACGAACACAGCCATGAAAAAATTGGTGAGCGCAAGATTCCAGCCAAATACCGCACACAATATGATACTGGGTGCGAGAATACTGATGCCCGCCGCCATACCACGCTGGATCAGGAAAAGCACGGCAGCCAGTGAGCGCATCCGAAGATCAAAACGCTGTTCGAGATACTCATACGCCGTCGTTACGCGCAACTTGTAATAAATCGGGAGCACAAAAAACGCCAAAAAAAGCATGGCGATCGGCATCCCAAAGTAGAACTGTACAAACTGCATTCCATCAGAAAAAGCTTGTCCAGGAGTACTTAAAAATGTGATCGCACTGGCCTGCGTAGCCATGATACTCAAGCCAATAGTCCACCAAGGCAGGTCGCGTTTCCCGGCAAGAAAATCATCAGGATCACTTATATCTGCTTTTCTGCTTTTCCAGACACCGTACAGGACAATAAATGCAAGCGTGCCGGCCAGTACGGCCCAATCTATTAAGTGCATAATTTCGGTTCCAAATTTATCCTTTAAATGAATAATAAAGAATGATCGCCAGAACAGCCAGGAAGAAAATCCAGGCACCGATACTGAGGCTGTTTTCGCGCCACACATTGAAGAGTTTTTCCATCATGTTGCGCCAATCCAATGCTACTCCTGAACGGCTTTTTGCAACCGGTTCGTGTACCAGCATAAAAAATCTGCGAAGCCCCTTTCGGGCTTGGTCGCCATGTTTGGTGAGAACCATGAATTCGGCTGTCAAAAACCGAAGATCGAAAAGCTCGCTATTGCCACTCATTTCCACAATAAGTGCGTTCTCTTGTCCCAATTGCCGCCAAGTACCTTTCATCAGGTTCCCATCAATCGAAAGAAGATATTCACCTCCTGGGCTAAAAATGTGAAGGATTGCTTCATGGAACCCTTCCTCTTCGCGCACTTCCTTCCACCGTTTGTCAAGCCAAAAATGGGTTTCGCGCAAGTCCTCGCCATAAGGAATTACCTTAGGCAGGATAAAATCGAGGTGAGCATCCATATTGCCCAAGTCCTTCGGCAAATCAGGACTGAAGGCACGAGAAATATCGCGGGCGAGGGAGCTGAACATATCCAGTATGATTGGTGTGGAAACCTCGGAGGTTGAATCATTGAACCGCAAAAGTCGGAAAAGGATTGGTATTTCTTCCACTTGGCTCGCCGTACATTTCCCCCATGAAATTTTGCACCACTCCAAAGGGCACCCGTGTAGCCTATGAAAAGGAGACCTCGGAGGTTTCTGGGCTGCCACCTATGGTGCTGCTCCACGGCTTTTGCGAAGACCATTCCGTCTGGTCGCCCGTCAAATCACGGTTGAAATCCCAGTCGTTGTTGCTCATTGATTTGCCCGGTTTCGGCGCATCAGAACTTCCAATTAAGGCGGACATGGCTGCATATTCTGAAGCGGTTAAAGCGGTTTTAGATGCGGAAGGTATTGCCCGATGCGTACTGATCGGCCACAGCATGGGAGGCTATGCTGCCCTCGAGTTTGCCGCCCGATGTCCAGAACAGCTTTCGGGCTTGGGGCTAGTTCATTCGCACCCGTTCGAGGATACTGAAGACCGAAAAACTGCCCGTCGGCGAGGCATTGAAACACTTCAAGCGGGCAAACGAGATCTTTATGTGACGCAGCTTTTCCCCAACTTGTTTCCAGCAAGTTTTTTAGAGCGCAACCCCGACACCCTCAACGAATTGATTTCCAACGGAAAAAAACAAAGCCCGGAAGGCATCGCTGCCGCACTTCAAGCTATGATGACCCGAAGAGACCAGCGGCAAACTCTGAGCCAAGCAAAATACCCGGTGCTATTTCTGCTCGGTGCCCTAGACACTTTGGTACCGCCAGAACCAGGCCTGAAGGCCGCATTACTGCCAGCAGTGGTTGATTTGCATCTCCTTCCTGAGGTGGCACACATGGCGATGTACGAGCGCCCGGAAGAAACTGCCGCGATTCTGAATTCGTTTTGGGACTTTTGCGAATCCAAAATCGTAAATCCAAAATCGTAAATCAGACCGTGTCTCCGTTTCTCCTCACCCTTGCCATCCTGCCCGGACTGCTCATTTGTTGGGCCGTATATCGAGCTGACAAATATGAGCGCGAACCGCTTTGGTCGCTGGTGATGTGCTTTGGCTTGGGGGCCGTAATCACCCAACCCGCCATTTTGTTGGAGCAAGCATTCATCCCAATGGTTGGCGAAATCGAGCGCGACCCGGTGCTGACCTTTCTGATGGCTTTTGGCGCAATTGCTCCAGTGGAAGAAATCATAAAATGGCTGGCCCTGATTTTTGGGGCGTTTATATGGCGTTTTTTCAACGAACCATTCGACGGCATCGTGTATTCGGTTATGATCAGCATGGGCTTCGCCACGGTGGAAAACTTTTGCTATATTGATCTTTTTGGTCAAGAAACAGCCCTTTTACGAGCATTTACGGCCGTGCCCGCACATTTGGTTTTTGCCATCCCGATTGGTTACTACGCAGGTTTAGCAAAGTTCAACCCGGATGAGCGCATTCATTTGCTCTTGCGCGGACTACTGGTGAGCATACTTTTGCACGGCATGTATGACTTTCTCGTGTTGCAAAATTGGACCAAATGGTTGAGCTCCATTGGCGCTGTTTCCATTTACCTTTGCCTCTATTATTTAGGCGCTTTGCTGCGGGAACATTTGGAGAACTCGCCGTTTAGGCCAAAAGAGGAGAAAACGGAAGAACAGGTTGTATGATGAGATAAAAGCCCCAATGAGGAAAGAATACCTTTGACCAATTATATCGCTAAGCGCCGTTCCCAGAAAGATGCCTAAAATACAGCATCCTATCACAAAACGGCGCAAAAATAACTTGACAAACACCCCCATGGCAAAAGAATGGACGCTCGGAGAAAAAACTTCCGGGCTAAAAAAAGAGACCGAACATGCTGTGCTGGTAAGCCTCATCACGCCCAACGTGACGGAGCCGCAGGCGCATGAATATATGGATGAACTCCAGTTTCTTGCAGAAACAGCCGGAGCAATCGCCGTGAAACGGTTCACCCAACGCCTACCCCACCCCGAACACCGCACTTTCATCGGCAAAGGCAAAGTAGAGGAAATCCGGGCGTACCTCGACTGGCACGAGGAGGTCACCATGGTCATTTTTGACGACGACCTTTCCGGCAAACAGACAAACAATCTGGAAGAAGTCCTGAAAGTGAAAATCGTGGACCGTTCCACCTTGATTTTGGACATTTTCGCCGCACGAGCCCAAACGGCCCAGGCCAGAACCCAAGTTGAGTTGGCGCAGATGAAATACCTCATGCCCCGTTTGCGCGGCCTTTGGACGCACTTGGAACGGCAAGCAGGTGGTATCGGAACGCGCGGCCCCGGGGAAACGCAAATTGAGACCGACCGCCGTATTGTGCAATACCGAATGAATATCCTGGAAGGCCGGCTCAAAGATATTGACCGGCAAAACCAGACCCAACGCAAAACCCGTACGGAAATGGTGCGCGTTGCGCTGGTCGGCTACACCAACGTAGGCAAAAGCACCCTGCTCAATTATCTTTCCAAATCGGAAGTGCTGGCAGAGAACAAACTCTTCGCTACACTCGACACCACCGTGCGCAAGGTCGTATTCAACACCATGCCGTTTTTGCTTTCCGACACGGTTGGTTTTATCCGAAAACTACCCCATCACCTGGTCGAAAGTTTCAAAAGCACCCTGGACGAGGTACGCGAAAGCGACCTCCTCCTCCATGTGGTAGATGTGGCACATCCGCAGTTCGAGGATCAAATCCGCACGGTGCAACAGACTTTACAGGAATTGGGCGCGGCAGAAAAACCTACGCTCATGGTATTCAACAAGATGGACCTTTATCGGGAACGCTGGTTCGACGATCTGCTCGACGACGCTACCAGAGCCGAAATTGAAGCCGATCTCCGGAACCGCATGTTCCACACTTATGGGGAGAGCGTTTTTATTTCAGCTCAAACCAAGGAAGGTATCGAGGATTTTCGGGAGCGGTTAACCCGGTTGATCAAGGAGACGTATGTGGTGCGGTATCCGCATCAGGTGAAGAGTTGGGGTAGCGGTGCTTGAGTGCATGGGCCTTGTCAAACAGCCAACGCCAGTCTGCGGTTTGTGTTTTTTCTTGGATTCGTTGGATCATACGTTCTGCTCGCTTTTGGTCACCTGGTAAAGAGTTATTGATTTGGGTGAGAAAATTGACAAATTCAATGTAAATTTTTCTTTGTGCATCCGAAAGGAGCTTTTGAGATGTGCGGCTCAAGAACATCTTAAAAGCGTCTAATCGGTAAGAAAGCATATCGGAGCGCAATTCGTAAAGCGCCTTGAGTTCTAATCTTTTGCCATGAAGCATATAATCAACGGAGTGAAAGGAGGGAGGAATGAAATCCAAGCATTCCGAAAATTTTCCGATTCCAAAAAAGTATAGCGCTTTATTGAAGCGATAGTAATCTTGGGTTTCATTGTCTCCAATAATCTCGTGTTGATGATTTTCTATAAAATCCAAAAGCCAATCGAATTTTTTCACTCTAACGGAAGTCAATGAAACTGCCAAAATTGTGCTGGGATGAAGGCGACCTTCATAGTGTAGATAGCCACGTACCAAGTTGTCTTTGTACAGATCAAAAAGCACCAACCGTATCTCTTCGTTATCAGAAAAAGTATTTGCCGTCCATGCGCAGAGACTTCGCAAATATGTGTAAAACGCACGAAGGGTGACAGTATCTAAAACATTCTCGTAGAACAGGAGAAGGTCAAAAAGGGTACGAATATCAGAAGGATCAGGATGCGTTTTTCTAAGCAACCCACAAATCTCCAAATTAATCTGGAGGGTCGGGGATTCTTTCACATAATAATGGGGCACCGAAACCTCATTTAAGATAGACTGAATAATATCAGGAATGGCAAGGTTGGCCGCCTTCTGCTGTAGAAGAAATGTATTGAGCCGTATTACCCTTTGAAGATGATAATGCAACTCCAAAGAATGGAGCACTTTGGGAACATTCAAATCACCTTTTACCTGATTATGCAGGCTTTCTGCATCGTGGATTGCATCTTCTAAAAGGAATTGTCTGAAATGGTAGGAATTGTTTTTCCATTTTGAACCTTCTTGAATCTTTTGAAGTCTTGTCAAAAGATGGCGGTAACGGGTGTCTAAGCCACGTAAACGAACGATTTCTGAAAAGTCTAGCACTTGGTGGAATTCGTTGTCTTCAAGCAGATACTGTTTCGACAGCAAAAAGGAGCGAATTACTTTATGAGCTTCCACCATTACTTTCTCCAACTTCCCTTCTTTGAAATCTTGGTTGGGAAAGAGAATAGCATAGACCTTTATTTTTTCTAAGCCACCTGGGCTTTCTGCAAAAGAGTGGCCAAAACAAACATTCAGAAGTGGCAACACCTGTCCACGCATTTTGCCATCGTTGACAAAAGAAAGGGCAGCAAACTCCCGAGCCTGTGATTTTTCTTCATGGCTCAAGGTCCGAATCAATTCCATTAGGTAGCTTTGTTCCATGCAATGCGGGGAATTCTCCCCAAAATTTGTTATGGATTTTTTGAGGACGAAGGAAAGACCTTTATGGCAGATTTTCATTTCACATTCAAAAACACCTGATTATGGCAAAGAATCTTCTACCCTGGTTACTCTTCTGCACGTTTTTTCCGATTTGCACCTCATTATTTGCCTCCGAGGAGCCTTCCGGCAAGACCAACAATTCTCCCCTCCAGATATTATGTGATGCCCCAGCACCTGATAGTTTCAGGGTCACAAATGGAGGCTCCTCCTTTGTTACCTTGTCTTGGTCACCAGCTTGGGCAGGTGCAAATCACACGCTGAAAGTTCTTAGAAAAAATGAAATTTTTAATACTTGGGATTTGGTAAATACCTTTCCCAATGTTTCTGGGTCATCTTTTACGGTTACAGAATTGCAGTATAGAGCCGAGCACAGGTTTATTATTGCTACCAAATGCACTTCGGGCGAGGCAAGCGCCCTAACTTCTTCCATTGACCATATCAATCTAATTCTTGACTTAACACTTGCGGGGCGTACCCCATTGGGTCCAACTCCAGTCTCAGGAGCATGCCCAACCATCAAATATAAAAGTTATCCTTGGGTTGGATTCAAGATTGCCACCTCTAACAACTTTTCGCCGACAACAACATTTTATGAGTTTGTGGCTTCTTATGATGGCTCTGGTAACCTATACCCTGTCATTAAACGTGTTGAAGAATTTGGGCCGATTATGGGACTCGGTAACCCTTCTTGGTCGCCAGGTTTCGTTTTTCCTAAAAACCCCTTTCCAAAAGTTGTTCCGATAGAAGGAAGCACTACTTTCTTGGTACGGCATTACATAAGTGCGAGCGATTTCATACCTGTTGGAAACGTGACCGTAGACCTCATTGAAGGGGCTCCTAATACAATAAGGTTTTGTCCTAATAACTGGAATCAAGGATATGAACTTATACCGCTTACCGCTCAATTTGCAAATGGATTTTCTCCCACTGGAGATGAGCTAGTG
>JBBQSW010000122.1:0-9454 GCA_038213575.1 Chitinophagales bacterium
AGTACTTTCCCTCGGCATACAGGATGTTTTGAAGTTCACCGAGACGCTTCACGAGCTGGGCGGTTTCGTCTTTCAGGTCTTTTTTTTCGAGGTTTTTGGGTGCTTCGGTGGCGAAGGAGGATAGTTTGATCATTGTTGTGGGTGTGAGGATTGGTGGATATGGGAGTATTGTCGTTCGGCATCAAATTGAATCCAAGCTGCCTGGATTGCGTGGCATTGGATTGAGATTAGCATCGAAAGATCTAGATGCTGTGCCAGGAAATGCCATAATCAGCGCTTTTTTGACCTCATGATATGCTACAAATACGGTAAACCATACGGAGAAAAAGCCTCGTTGTGCAGCGAACGTTGCTATGTCGTCAGCCGTCCGTTGATTATATTCGTAATCCGACAAATAGCGGACGGCCAATTCCCAAGCTATGCGACGGTTCTTCCATCGGATATCCCTGGGATTGAGATCAGGGTATTTTGGATTGCCAGCATATTTGTCCAAGCCAACCAAGTCAAGCATATTTTGAGCCTTTTGCTTTTGATTTATATCAGCTAATTTCGTACTGACCATCACAAAACCGCCTTCTCTGTATTCGAAAGCTAAAAGTGTGTTATTCTGTTGAGGGAAATAAATTTGGGTAAGGTCTACAGGTTTGTTGCTCTTGTTGTCTTTCCCATTGCACCTGCCACAAGCCAGTAAAAGATTGTCCCAATTGTGCTTTTGGGAGTCGTTTTGATGTTGCGAAACAATATGCTCTACCTCCAAATCAGAGTGGAATACCTCACAGTAACTGCAATAATCTCCTAAGTTTTCCTCCAAATGAGCGTAAGCTGAACCATGTGGCCGATACACAGAAGAAATTAGAGCTCCACTTTGAGGCAGCGCATTGCCAGGAGCGAATTTTTGAACAGGTCTCATAATTTTTGGGCTTGGCGTTCAGATTTTAGCAGTGCAACAAATGCTGCATCATCACTGTATCGCTCTTCCAATTCGTTCAATTTATGGCGTAATTCGGCAGTTTCTTGGTCTGTCTTGCTGTTTTTCCCTTCCGCGATTAGTCGGTAATATTGTTCTGCAGTATGTACCATATCTACAAAAGGTTCACTACGAGGGATGTCCTTTACGCCCATTTCCACCTCGGCCACATCCTCTACACCAAAGTTTCTAGGATTAGTCTCCAAGCCTTCTAAGTTGTCCAAATTGATCAACTCTTCTCTTTTCAAACTTTGAACTATGAAGGGTGAATGTGTGGTGGCTACAAACTGAATTCCTGGAAAGGCGTTTTTTAGGTCTTTTACCACATGGCGTTGCCAGTTGGGATGCAAGTGTAGGTCAAGTTCATCAATCATCACTACCCCTTGAGTGTCTGTAATGGACTTGTTGCGCTTGTAGCCGTTGAGTACGATGCAGCGATAAGCTAATTCAGCGGCCATTTCAGTAAATGAAGTAATTCCATCGCTGTGTAGGCTTATAGGGAGGGTTTCGGAGGTATAACCGTCCATCTCAACTTTGAGCCACAATCCCGTACCTGAGAACTCTATATCTTTGATAAACGGGTTGGCGATGCGCAATGCTTGAAAGAAAGCGGCTTTGCTCTCCGGATACTCTTTCCCTTCTTTGACTAACAAATCATAGCTCATTAGCCAAGAATTGTATTGATAGCTTGTAGAGCGCATTTCAAACCAGCTATGATATCCGTCTTTAAAAATTTGCCTTCTGATTCGGGTGTCAAGATTCCGATTTCGAGCTGCTCCATAGGCGCGAGAGGTGCCAAAGTACGCTATTACTGGTAGGTCAAGTGCATCACTGCCCTGACGCATCGCATCGTATTTCATTTTGCCCAAATCACGGATCGCTCCTACGTCCTCGTTGGATGATGTGGTCTTGATCTTTCCACTTGGAATGCGCCTGCGCCACTCAATCGGCTTTTTTAAGCCAACGAATGTGCCGACAGCTTCTACCAACACAGGTGTTTGAGAGAATACATAGGTGCCTTCACTGGCAAACCTAATCTCATTTGGTTCGATATGCCTACTTTTTGCGTCAGGGATGGAAAGCAGATATGCACCACAGGCAACGCGCAGTGCGTTGAGCCAAGTGGATTTGCCCTTGCCATTGATGCCAATGATCACCGTGAAATGCGGATCAAAGTTGTATGTCTCATCGGCCACATTCCGAAAATTCTTGAGGTGAAGACGTTGGATTTTCATGTCTCAATTTATTGATTTGGCAAAGATATTTCAATAAGTAGAACATCCTACATCCCTGCCTCTCCCATCATCCTCATCACCGCCTCCACCACATCCTCCACTTGGGGTTTAGAATGATAATCCCCATCCTGCCCATACGCCGGGCGATGGGGCTTGGCACAGAGCGTGACCGGGGCCGAATCCAGCCAACGATATCCGCCTTGTTTTTCCAGCACTTGCTGAAGCATATAAGCAGAGGCACCGCCTTCGAAGTCTTCGTCGAGGAAAATGACGCGGTTGGTTTTTTTCAGGCTGTCAACGCAGATGTTTTTGAAATCGAAAGGCAAAAGTGTCTGAATGTCCACGATTTCCACAGAAATGCCATGTTTAGCCAGCAAATCGGCGGATTCTTCGGCTACCCGGACGCAAGCCCCGTAGGTAATAACGGTCATATCCAAGCCTTCGCGCAGTACTTCGGGTTCGCCAAGTGGCACCGTGAAAGTGCCCACATTGTCGGGCATTGGTTCTTTAAAACGGTAGGCGTTCAGCACTTCTACCACGATGGCCGGGTCGTCGCCACGCAGGAGTGTGTTGTACATCCCAGCGGCTTGGGTCATGTTGCGTGGCACACAAATGTGCATCCCACGCAAAGAGCCGAGCATCATTCCCATCGGCGAACCACTGTGCCACACCCCCACCAGCCGGTGTCCGCGCGTACGGATAATGGCGGGCGCAACTTGCTGATTGTTAGAGCGCCAGCGCAGGGTGCAAAGGTCGTCGGAAAGCGGCGAAAGGCCATAGAGCAGATAGTCAAGGTACTGGATCTCGGCAATGGGTCGAAGGCCCCGCATGGCCAATCCAATGGCTTGGCCCATAATGGTCCACTCACGGATGCCCGTGTCGAAAATACGTTCGGTACCATATTTCTGCTGCATCCCGCGCAATCCTTGGTTTACATCGCCGATATGACCCACGTCTTCGCCAAAGACGAATAGTTCGGGCATTCTTGCAAAATTGGCATCAAAGCAAGCGTTCAAGATTTCGTAACCGTCTTTGAGTGGCGATTCATCAGAATACTTTGCCTTTTCATCCTGTACTTCTAAAGGTGATTTGGCCGACTGGCTGAGCAGGTTGCCAGAATAGATGGAATCCCCTTCGATGCGTTCGAGTGTTGCAAATTGCTGTAACCCGGAACTCCGTTCCGGGGCGTGCTGTAACCCGGAACTCCGTTCCGGGGCGTGCTGTAACCCGGAACTCTGTTCCGGGGCGTACTGTAACCCGGAACTCCGTTCCGAAGTGTACTGTAACCCGGAACGGAGTTCCGGGATACTTTGCATCGCCCGTCGCGCCATTTGTAGCAATTCGAAGCGGAGCGGTTCGCGTTTTTGACCAAGCTCATTCAGAATTTCGCTTAAAGCCACTACGTTCGGGTTTTCATTCCGAGCGTTTTCTAGCGCGGTCATCAAGGTGTTTTTCAATTCCCCCACTTTGTCATGGTATCCTCGGAAGGCGCGTTGAGCGGCCTCTGTGGCCGTGCGTTTTGCTTCTTTTTTGATGGTTTCGATTTCTTCGGCGGAAGCGATTCCATTGTCCACCATCCACTCGGCCATTCGGCGGTTGCAGTCAAATTCTTCCTCAAATTTGAGGCGCTCTGGGTCTTTGTAGCGACGGTGGTCGCCGCTGGTAGAGTGGCCGAGTTGTTGCGTAACTTCCTGAATGTGAAACACTGCAGGGCGGTGTGTGATGCGCATTTCGTCCACTGCATCGCGGTAAAGTTGGCATAGGTTAGGGTAGTCCCAAGCCTTGCCTTTGTAAATGCTGATGCCGTTGGTATCTCGTTCAGAATCGGCTTCAAAGCCTGCCAAAACCTCGCTGATGCTCTCTTTGGTGGTCTGGTATTTTTTGGGGACGGAAATACCATAGCCGTCGTCCCACACGCTGATGGCGAGTGGCACTTGCAATACGCCGGCGGCATTGATGGTTTCCCAAAAAGCACCCTCTGAGGTGGAAGCATCGCCGATGGTAACAAACGTCACTTCATTACCCTGATCGCTCAGCTCGCCGCAGAGTGCTGGGTTTTCGCGGAATTTTTTGCTGGCAAATGCCAAACCAAGCCCGCGCGCCATTTGCCCCCCGGTGGGTGCTATGTCGGCAGAAATGTTGTAGCGGTTTTTTAGATCGAGGAAATTACCTTCATCGTCCACGAATTTTGTTGCAAAGTGGCAGTTCATCTGTCGCCCACCAGAGAATGGGTCTCGGTATGGGTCGCCGTACAACTGTGCGAAAAATTCATCGAGGGTCATCAGTTCCAGCGCGAGCATCAGCGTTTGGTCGCGATAGTAGCCAGAGCGGAAATCTCCTTTGCGCCAGGCACGGGCCATGGCAACTTGTGCGACCTCCTTGCCGTCGCCAATAATCCCAAAATTGGCTTTTCCGGTGAGCACTTCTTTTCGGGCGATGACACTGGCCTCTCGGCTGAGGCAGCAGATATGGAAGTCGCGCAGAACTTCTTGGCGATAATTTTCGGTAAGGGGCGCGGTGGTGGTCTTGGCGCGTTTGGCAGCGGGTAAAGAAGTCATATTGCTAGTTAAATTGCAAATTGGGGATTGGGGGATTGGTTGGTTTGGTAGGCAAAATTGACCCGCAAAAGTAGAAAATTAACCTCAACGAAGCGGTTTGGGAATAGTCAACTTGGCCTATTTCAAGGAATTTTTCTTTTTAACTATTTCAACATTCTAAATTGGGCTAATTTTGCCCCTCGAAACACACCCCGATCATTCTTAACACATTTTCAAAATCCAACCATACCATGTCCAACGATCTAAAAGTGCGCTACAGCGACGAGGATTTGCAGGAATTCAAAACCATCGTTGACGAACGGCTCATTCAAGCTCAGGAAGAACTCAGCACGACGGAGAAACAAATTGCTGACCTGAATGAAAATGGGTTCAACCAACAAGGTGGCGATTGGTACGACGACAGCACGGCGCATACCGATCTTGAAATGCTTCAGCGCATGTTGCAGCGGCAACAACGTTTTGTGCAGGACCTCAAAAATGCGCATCTCCGCATTCACAACAAAACTTACGGAATCTGCATCGTGACCGGAGAACTCATCAGCAAAGAACGCCTCCGGCTTGTGCCCCACGCTACCAAAAGTATGGACGGCAAGGCTATGACCAATGTAGCCCCTCGTCCGACCAATGTGGGCACAGGGGGTGGTGGCGATACCTTTGAATTGGATTCTGAAGATCGTCCGGTGGGCAAACCCATTGGCGATAAAGTGCGCCTTACCAATGGCAAACGCCCAACACATGCCAGTGGCGACGATTGGGAAATAGACAATGAAACCATTGAAGATTCTGGCTACAACCGCCGCAAAAATGAGGACGACGATGAGTAACGATTGATTGCTCCCGTTGAAAAAGTGGCTGCTGGTAAACCCGGCAGCCACTTTTTTGCGCTTATCTCATTTTTACAAGCCTTAATATTTCAAATCTGCTCCCATCGGTCATTTGGAGGAAATAAATGCCGTCAGCCTGTTCTGACAAGTCAATATGGGTTGAAAAAGAATTTTCAAAGGGTTGAATGTCAAAAGATTGTAGCAGATTTCCGGTAACATTGCAGATCGAAATTTTTATGGTCTTCGTTGTATTCCCCCCCTGTAATTCAAACAAACGAGTGCTTGGATTGGGGCTTACCCTATAACTCCAATTTGGATAAGGTGTATGTGTCTCGCTGGTGAGTATAATCGCGGTTACAGCGGTGGTACACCCGGCAATATCGGTCACTACAATGGTATATTCACCTGGCACGAGGTTGGTAAATATGCTATCTGCCTGTATTGGCCCGCCATTGAGGCTGTAATTATGAGGAGGTGTTCCAGCAAATGGTATAACGGCAATGGTTTCGCCGGAAACAAATATAGAAGCGAAGAGTGCAGCAGGAACATTGATTTCAACCATATTCGCAGGTTCTATTAATTGCCCGTCAAAGTCCATAGTTAAAATAATATACGCTCCTGAAGTCAAATCTTCAAAAGTATTGCTGGATTGAAAACCATTTCCGTCGAGGCTGTACAGGTATGGGGGCACGCCACCTTGCGCTATTACTATTAGATCGGCCAAGCCATCACAATATTCTGGGTCCAGCAGGGTGGTGGTCACGCTTAATGGCTGATAATCAATGGTAAACGACGAATTAAACTGACATCCGTTTGCATCCGTAACGACCAAAGTATAAGTACCATTTGGCAGGTCTTGTAAGTCTGGATCGGGGGCATTGCTGCTCCAAGTGTAAGGAGCAGTGCCGGCTTCGATGGTCACAACGGCGGCGTTCTCATTTACTTGGACAAAAACTTGCAATGGGTCAGGGCTTGTAAGCAATACCGTATTCGTAGTGATGGCATCGCCCAATTGATCCATTACCCAAACAGTATAGTTGCCCGCGGACAAACTGGTAAACAGCCCGCTAGATTGGGGTGTTCCCCCGTTTAGACTGTACGAATAGGGCATTAGCCCGCCCTGCACTGTTGCGTTGATGGCGCCATCATTTAAGCCACCGCAAAGGATCGTCTGTGCTACTGATAATTGCGCATACAAAGGAACAAGGGCAACCGAATCATTGATCGCCAGTATATACTCCTGATAAAGCGTTCCGGTCGCTGCAACGGTATTATTATCTTGATTGACAAGGAATTGAGGGGCTGCTTCCCAAAAAGATTGCGCATTGTTCCTGCGCTTCAAGAGGCCAAGCTTTTGTTCCTGCACCAATGCAAAGGGATTATTCAGGTAGAAATATTGCAGGTCGTAGTCTTGAATACTCTGATTGGTATAAAATAACCCGAAATAACGTTGATTGTCCACTAAAACATACCCATCTGCGGGCTCCAAAACATTGGGCACTTCGTTCACAAAATAGAGGTGGACAAAATCCGACACCTCGGGTGTGGTCAAAACAAGACTGTCGCCGGAAGCGACCGCCAAGCTGATTTCAGGCACATCAGTGTAGGTGTAGGCGCTTTTGGTTCCAATCGGTGCGCCCGAACGCTGCCATGCTTCGTTTAAGCCAAGCCCCTGAAAGTTGAAAAATTGCCCATCTGGAGCAGTCGTTTCATTGGGGGCAATACCGCCCGCTGTTTCGTCAAAACGGAAATAAGCAGACAAGTTGGATTCCGTTCCTTGTAGTTTTTGGCACATATTGGCCCTGATATCTTCGAGCGTGCGCACGGTATCCCAAATGCGCACCTCGTCTATCTTGCCTTGGAATGTACAGCAACCTGCATAGGAGCCAATGTAGACCTGAGGGTCATTGTGCGGTTGGACGTTTTGTGCCTGACTTACCAATTTCCCATTTTTGTAAAGGCTAAGCGCTCTGGATGCTTCGTCATAACTTACTGCCACATGGGTCCACTGATTGGGTGTCAAAGCTACATTGTCAATAACTTGAAACCATTCACTATTATGTCCCGCAGCCAAAACTCCATTGGGCGCCCAAAAGGCCGTGTTTGCCGCTCCTGAAATGATGTTGCTACCTCCTTGCCAATTGATCCAGGCTTCCTTGGTATAAGAGCTGTTCAAAACGGAACCTACATACACAAAATCGTCTGAACCGTCCAGGGAGATACAATTGCCAGAGCCCGACATGATGCCGGGAATGTCGAAGTTTGGTACAATGTGATAGTTGTCAATCAATAAGTTGTAAAAAGTGAACAGGCCATATCCATCCGCATTGAGTACCCAGGCATTGTTGCCGGAATGCCCGCTATAAGATAAGCCAGTTTGGGGGAAATTCACCGATTGATCCAAATCCAGTATTATCTTGTTCCCATCCGTTTGGATCCCGATTACCGAGGCAGATGCGCCGTGAATTTTAAAATCAGATGCACTGCCGGGTTGTGCCGTCAATGCTGTGCTTGCATCTGTAACGACCGTTATCTGCGTATTTAGATCATTGGTAAAACTGGCGGAAATCACCCGGATATTGGTTTGTTCACCCGAAGGCACATTGTAAAGGTCAGCAGAGATTTGTTTGTATGTTTTTTCACCCAATACCTTGTATCCCAGTACATCATAGTGGCAGCCGTCGTGTCCGTTGATACCATTGGCTGTGACGGCTTTTACGTTGTGCAGATAGCCTTCAAAGGCCCGTTGATATTCCCTCAACTGCAGGGAAGGCGCGCCGCATCCTTCTCGAACCTGCACTACATAATATGCTTCAATGTTTGGCAGATCTTCTTCCCAATCGGCATGCAGGGCTTCAAAAAGTGTTTTGTGAATGTCTGCTCGGGTGCCATCCGATTCTCCCTGATAATACAGCATTGCCCGGACGTGCTCTGTCAGACCGGCATTATTCAATCGTTGGAGCAAACGACCATAATTGGTCGTTGAATCATTGGGTTGGGTATCGTTTCTTTGAAAAAACTCTATGGGCTTTCCAGGATCAGCGCCATTGATAATAGCCACAGGAATCTGCAAATTTTCTTGCAATAGAAAACCCATGCGCAATGGCCACTGGCCCACAGCGCCGGGTGAAAAATATCCATTGCCTTCTGCAAAATACCAGTTTTTATCGTCGAAAACCCCAGGATTAGAGGTGCCAAAACAACGCACAAAATTGTTTTGCCATCCATTGGCGTCCCCATTGTACGCAATGGCCTGAGCATTGGATTGGCCTTCGACGGCAAAAACATCCCCGGCCACGATGTTGGCAGCTTCTTTGAGCAGCACGAGGTTGTTGGATGTTTTCCTTTCAACTTTGATATGATAACTCCACAAGCCAGCCACGATCTCAAAGCTTACAGCAAACTGATTCCCCATCAAGTCGTTCAAGGACAAGGCTCGGATTTCCACCGATCCGTCACTTTTTTCCAAAGTAAAAATGAGACTGTCAAGACTGGCCGCTGCTGTCCCATTGAGCTGAACCTGGGCCGTATTGGTAGCTAAATCGCGTGGATAGAGTTGGAGCGGTTTTGGAAAACCTTGAAAAGTGACTTGGGCGAAAAGGGAGCAGGCTGTCAAAAACAAACCTAAGAACATAGAGAGACTTTTCATGAGAGCAGGAGGCAAACGGATTGAATTAGAAAATTTGCCGAAAGTAAAAATAAGTCTCCAATGCCAGTGAACGAACTCGTATTAAACAAAAAAGCGGCTGCCTCAACCCTTTTGAGACAGCCGTTATTTTTGGCAAAAAATGCTAGGAATGTCTTATTCCACGGGTGCTGATTGCAATGGGATCTCTGCGGGAGCATCTCCAGTGCCGCCGCCTGTGCCTA
>JBBQSW010000123.1:0-9422 GCA_038213575.1 Chitinophagales bacterium
GATACGTTGAAGACATCGGGCGTTTACACCCATGTTTCAACCGGTTTTAATGGTTGTGATTCGACGGCAACACTCGTGCTTGAGTTTGTGTCTGCTTTCATAACCGACTTGGAGGCTTCAATTTGCGCGGGTGAATCTTACATTTTTGGGAATGACACATTGACCGATACTGGCAACTACAACCAATTGCTTATTGCTCAAGGCGGCTGTGATTCCTTGATTGTTTTGGTGCTTAATGTGCTCCCAAAAGGCGAAAGCACCACCGATGCCAGCATCTGCGACGGCGGATCCTATACGTTCAACGGCCTTGACCTGAACACGGGCGGCACCTATACTGCGGTATTTACTGGTTCCAATGGCTGCGATTCTACTGCAATACTCAACCTAACGGTATTGCCCCTGCTGAACGCTGCGGTTGAAGCGACCATTTGCGCCAACCAAACCTATGATTTCAATGGTCAAACCCTCAGCGATGCCGGTAATTACACCGCAGTCGTCACAGGCTCAAACGGTTGCGATTCTACCGTTGTACTAACTTTAAATGTGCTGCCTACACTAGCCAGTAGCCTCTCCGCAAGTATTTGTGCCAATCAAACCTACGATTTTAATGGTCAAGTTTTGTCACAAGCAGGCACTTACACAGCCCTTTTGCTGGGAACGAATGGTTGTGATTCTGTTGTAACACTGGGCCTTGAAGTACTGCCCTTGGCACAAACCGCTTTTGCTGTTTCAGTATGCAACGGGGAATCATTTGAATATAACAATGAAGTCCTGACCCAAAGCGGCGAGTATGTTTTCTCTTACCCAGGTGCTGCCGCCAATGGTTGCGATTCGATTGAAACCCTTTTCCTGACCATATTCCCTGCCATTGCGCCCACGAATATCACGGCTTCTATTTGTGAGGGCGAAACCTATGATTTCTACGGTACAACACTCACAACATCGGGCACTTTTTCTACTGATTTGTCATCGTCTGTAGGATGTGATTCTACCATAGTGCTTACGCTCACAGTCAATTCCAGCCCAGTGGTTAACCTGGAGGCAAGTATTTGTGATGGGGAGCTTTATCCATTTAATGGCAATCTCTTAGGTGACCCAGGCACTTACACTGCGCAGCTTCAAACAGCGGCAGGCTGCGACTCGACCGTTGTACTCACCTTGTTGGTGAACACCGTGACTTTTGCTATAATATTGGACAATTTCAGCATCACGGTCGTAGCAAACAACGCTACCTTCCAATGGATTGACTGCGCAACAAACCTGCCCATTCAAGGTGCTACGGGAAGTACTTTTATCCCTGCCGTCACAGGCAATTACGCGGTTGTCGTGACACAAAATGGCTGCACGGCTACCTCTCTCTGCTTTTTTGTGATGGTGGTATCCACCAACGAGCCTTTGGCTGAGCAAGCCTGGAAATTGCAACCCAACCCAGCTTCTTCCCAGACGCAGCTCGTATTTGTTGATGAATCTGCTGAAGACTTGTGGTTGGAAATCCATGATTTGGCTGGCCGTTTGCTGTACAGTCAAAATGTAGCAACTGGCACGCGTTCTATTGACCTTAATCTGAGCGATATGCCCAGCGGCATTTTAGTGGTGCGCTTGGCCTCAGAAAAAGGTGTTTCAGCCAAACGCCTGATGAAAGCAGAGCGCTAGTTCTCATTGGACGCTTTTTCCTTTAGGAACGAGTGTAAAAGTGTAAAAAAGTGTAAAAAGTATTTAAAAACCATTAAGCCCGGTGTGCCTTTAGCACATCGGGCTTTTTTATTCCACAACATATCCGCAACTTGCCGCACATTGTAAATGAAGCATTTGCGCCCGATACTCCTTAGCTTTTTACCCGCCTTAGTTTGGGCGATGGCGAGCCTATCGCCCTATCCGTGCCAGGCGCAGGGGCAGCGCTATATTTTTGAGCGGCTCAAAAGCGTAAGGCATAAATACAGTGTGAATACCCTGGCTACCGACGAGTATGGCAGGCTTTGGTTCAGTACGATGGGGCGAGGTGCTTTTTGCTACGATGGCTACAATTATTTTCGCTACAAAACCGATAGCGATAATCCAAATTCGCTGAGTAATGACCGTGTTTATGCGCTGCTGCCCGACAGAAAGCAACGGGTATGGTTTGCAACCCTCAATGGTTTGTGTTACCTCGACCGGCACACGGATAAGATCCATCGTTTTATGTCGTACCAGGATTCGGTGCGACAGTTCAGCGCTTTGTTTGAAGACCGGGGTGGTACCATCTGGATCGGCTCGAACAGGGGTATGTTCCGTTTTGACGAAGAGTCGCAATCCCTGGTGAAAATCCCCATTGTGCCGGATAAAAAGATGCGCGGACTGGTTCATTGTTTTTATGAGGACAAAGAAGGGGGGCTTTGGTCGGGCAGAAACGACGGTATTTACAAGTTTTCGGCTGACCGTAAGCAGTATACACAACAGTCAATAGACTTGCCAGAAGAAAAGGGCAAAAAGATTCCAGCAACCGTGCTTTTTGAAGACAGCCGCAGTGCTTTTTGGATCGGTGGAACGCAAGGGCTATTCGTTTTCGACCCCCAATCGGAGAAAGCAACCCGGGCATCCCTGCCTGATTCACTGGCTTACCGGCACGTCACCACCCTCATTGAAACTTCGGATGGTGTACTTTGGATTGGTTTTATGGGAGAAGGCCTTGCACGATGGGACCGCGAAAGCAACAGTTTCCAGCGTTTCAGGAACAGTTCGCGCGACCCTTACAGCCTGCCACAAGACTATGTTTTGTCGTTGAAAACGGATGTTTTTGGAAACCTCTGGGTAGGCACAGCCTACGAAGTATCGCGGCTCGATCTATCGCAACAGGCCTTTACGCTTTGGCCAATAAATATTCAAGACCCCGGCGCATACGAAAACTCGACCTACCGGATGGCCGAAGACCGGAGGGGCGGTTTCATCGTGAGTTCTACGTCCGCACTTTGGTATTATGAAAAATTGGGCGCAAAACCGCAACCGATCCTAGTAGATGGCCAAAAAGTGGTCGCACCCGATTTCTTTACCGGGCCTGACAGCGTTGTTTGGGCCATCATCAAAGGCGGGCTTTGGATTTGGAATGTGCGGGGCCGAAAGTTCGAGCCCTTTAAGACACCGCCTTTGGCAGGCAATATTTTAAATGTTTTGGTGGACCGAGACGACCCGCACGTCCTTTGGTTGGGCACCCAAAATGGGCTTTCGCGTTTTGATCGCCGTTCGGGCGAATTGCGCTCGTTCACCCAGTTTTCCCCGCCGCCATTTGATCAATATGTGCAACGTTTTGTGGATGACGGACGCGGATCGCTTTGGCTCGACTTGCCCAACTTTCTGGGAAAATTTGACAAAAAAACGTTTGCCACAACCCTTTTCAACAACAATTCCCCGCCGCCCCACCAGCTCGTCAACGACGAAATATTAGACATCAATATGGCGCCCAATGGCTGGATATGGGTCACAACTACCGGCGGAATCACCACTATAGACCCAGAAACAGGCGATTTCCAGCAGATCACAGGGAAGGACAACTTGCCTGACAATGTGGTGAACACGGTGCTTTTTGATAAGGACCAAAACGCCTGGATTGTTTCGCCTGAATTCATATCGCGTTTTGACGCGAATTTGCGTACCCTGCGAAACATAAGCACAAATAACGCGCTGCAAGCTTCCAGTTGGACACGCGGACGTTGTCAACTTCGGGATGGACGAATCTTATTTGCCACGATTAGCGGCCCTGCGTTAATTGATCCTTCCAAACTGACCGAAGGTGCACCCGTATCAGCCATTTTGCTCACACGCTTCAAGATAGCGGGTGAAACGAACAAGCAGTTGACTGGCCTCGAATTTTTGAAACACATCCCACTCGCAAGCACCGACAACAACATCACCATCGAATGGGCGGGTATACAAACAGCCCACCCCGAAGAACTGCTCTATGAATGCAAAATGGAGCGCACAGATGAAAAAAGGGATTGGGAACAAAAAGGGACTGAAAGGCAGGCCGTGTACGCCAATCTTGTACCCGGCGCCTATAATTTTCGGGTCAGGATGCTGGGGAGCGCAAGCCCGGAGCTAACGCTGAAGATCGTCATAGCGCCCGCATGGTGGCAGGCCGAGTCGTTCAAAATGTTGCTGCTGGCGCTACTGGTAACCGCCGCCTACCTTTTCTGGCGCAACCGCGAAGAACGCCAGGAACTCCTGAAGCAAAAAGAACTCGCCGAACAAACCGCACGCTACAAATCGCGCTTTTTGGCCAACATGAGCCACGAAATCCGCACACCCATGAATGCCATCCTTGGCCTAAGCCGTCTGCTTACGGAGAGCGAATTGCCGCCCAAGCAAAGTGAGTATGCCGACGCCATCCGCCAAAGTTCGGAGAACCTTCTGGTCATTGTCAACGATGTGCTCGATCAAATGAAGATCGAATCTGGCCAATTCAAATTCCAACACAAACCTTTTGATTTGGAACTAATTGTGCGGCATTTGCAAAACACGCTTGGCTTTAAAGCGGAGGAAAAAGGACTTCGTTTTGAAATCAATATCGCGCCCGAAATACCGACCCGTCTGGTGGGCGACCCTGTGCGGCTCAATCAAATCCTGACCAATTTGCTGGGCAATGCCATCAAATTTACGGATAAGGGAAGTGTGACTTTGGATATTGGACATTGGACGTTGGACAACATCCAAAGCCCAATATCCAAAGTCAGCATTGCATTCACGGTTTCAGATACCGGCATCGGCATACCTTCCGAACAGATATCGAGGGTATTCGAGAGTTTCCAACAGGCCGACGACGAAATTTCCGCCAACTACGGTGGCACAGGGCTTGGGTTGAGCATCACGAAAGATTTGGTGGAGCAACAGGGTGGCGAGATCCATCTCGAAAGCGAAGTAGGAAAAGGCACCGCCATTTCGACTATCCTAGCGTTTGAATTGGACAAAACTTTAGAGGCCGACCCTCAACAAGTTAAGATTCAAAAAATTGCTTTTGAAAAATTGCGCATCCTATTGGTGGAGGACACGTTTTTCAATCAAATGCTGGCGATTGAACTCTTGAAAAGCCGTATTCCTGGCGTAATAATAGAAGTTGCCGAAAACGGCCAGATAGCCCTGGAAAAAATGGAGTCCGACGGCGCATTCGATTTGGTTTTAATGGACCTAAAAATGCCCGTGATGGACGGATTAGAGGCTACCCGTAGAATCCGCGCCCAGCCCAAATGGAGCAAATTACCCATCATTGCGCTCACCGCCAATGCAGTTCAGGCTGAACTTGACAAATGCAGTGAAGTGGGTATGGATGCTTATGTAACCAAGCCCATTGACACCGAAGAACTTTTTGAAACGATGATGAAAGTGATGGGATAAATAGTGATTGGTTTATTGGTTTAATGGTGATTGGTTAATGGTGATTGGTTTAATGGTGATTGGTGTGATTGGTGGAGGCAAACAAGGAGGGGGGCAAAAAAACTACAGATGCTGAAAAAGAAGATAATATGAACATAAACACAGCCCGTCTCCGCAGTTTGCTTGGCAGCGAAGAAGCTGCTCAGAAATTTGTCAGCCTATTTCGTCAGCAATTGCCAGGACAACTGGAAGCGCTGCGTAAATCACTCGCTGAAAGCGATTGGGAAACCGCCAGCAATACAGCGCATGGACTTAAAAGTCAGTGCAGGTACCTTGGATTGGATGAGGCGGCAGATTGGCTGCAAAAGTTGGAAAATGACCCAAAAGATGATCACGAGCTTTCATTTCTTCACGAGCTTGACCATGCCTAAACCCACCAATCTCCAATCACTGCTCCTCCAGTCACCGAACCACCAACTGATACCCTTCCCCGTGCACATTCAGGATTTCAATTCTGGTTTCAGCGGATAGAAACGTGCGCAGTTTACTCACATACACATTGAGGCTTCTTCCTTTAAGCATGTCTTCATCTCCCCAGATGCGTTGGAGTGCCGTGTCACGGCGAATGATACCGTTGTTGCTTTCGCAAAAAAGTTGAAGTAATTTGGCTTCGATGGCGGTGAGTTTCACCATTTCGGAACCGCCATGGAGTTCGCGGGAGGCCACATCGAAGCGGTAAAGGCCTATTTCGTGGATGGCTTTTTCGCTCTGCTTTTGTTGGGCATTGCTGCGTTTGAGGGTGTTTCGCACACGGAGGTAGAGTTCCTCCATACTGAAGGGTTTGGTAATGTAATCATCGGCGCCGAGTGCCAGACCACGGATGCGTTCTTCTTTTTGTACTGCTCCGGTAAGGAATAAAATGGGTATATTGGGATTGAGCTGCCGGATATCCTCTGCGAGTGAGAACCCGTCTTTGAACGGCATGCGCACATCGAGGATACATCCATCAAAAGTGCCTGATTTGAACGCAGACAGACCTTCGTCGCCGCTATGGCGCATGGTTACCGCAAAGCCTTTTGCTTCGAGGTATTCCTTCGTGAGCGGGCTAAGGGTAAGATCGTCGTCAACAAGGAGGAGATGCATGGTGGTGATTGGTGATTGGTGATTGGTGGATTGGTGATTGGTGGATTGGTGATTGGTGGATTGGCCCACAAACATCGACAAATGCGATGGTTTTCGGATGAAAGAAAACAGAATGGCCCTCAATTTTTACACTTTTTTACCTTTTTTGGGAATAACCCCCATCCAATCTATTGGTTTTAGGGCAGACCTTTGAGTCCGAAATAATATTGTAATGGCAAATTTTGTACCCCCCACCTTTCTTTTAAAAATCGCTACAGGCAGGAATGTGCTCCAGTTTTTCGCGCTTTTCATCGCATTCACGGGTTTTATAATGCCCTCTTTGGAAGCCGACATCAAAGCGCTATCTGGTGGCGTAGGTGTGATAGATTTGGAGTTTTTTTACACTCCGGAGAAAGCGCTTTCCATGTTGAGCACTTATGGGCCGGAAGGTATTCGCCTTTACCTATTTGCCCAATGGACGGTAGATTTTGTTTTCCCAGTCATCGGCGGGCTATTTTTTGCCACTTGTTTGTTGTGGATAGGCGCGAAGCGTTGGTGGTGGTTGGGATTGCTAATCACCTTTGCAGACTGGATTGAAAATGTTTTTATAACGATCCTCCTTGTCCAATTTCCGGATTTCTCCCCTTCGATTGCCTTGATGAGCTGTGTGTTTACAATGTTCAAATGGGGCACCCTTTTCTTTGCCAACGGGTTGATACTTTTTCATGGTGGGCGGAAAATACTGGCCAGCCGCAAGACGTCAATGAAACAAAGTAGCGCATCGGGTAAAGCATTGCGGCGTTCAGATTTAATTTGAGGCAAATCATTTAGTTAAAACTTTGAGTAAAATATCTCAGCTTATTGAGTAATTTTGCTCAACGTATTGAGTAAATTGCTTTTCATGTTTCAAAGACCTCATTTTCAAATACTTGCAAGGCGATTAGACGAGCCAAGATCAGTGATTCAGGTGCTCGCTGGTCCGCGGCAAGTAGGCAAAACCACCCTTGTCGGTCAATTGTTATCTGCCAGTAACACGCCTAGCTATAACATCTCCGCAGATGGCACAACCAATGCCAACGCAGCTTGGCTCGATCAACAATGGGAAACAGCCCGCATAAAATACCGTCAGTCAGAGGCTTCCGAATTCACGTTGGCAGTAGACGAAATCCAGAAAATCCCTAACTGGAGCGAAACCGTCAAAGCCAATTGGGATACGGATACGCGCACCAAAACACCGATTAAAGTTGTTTTGCTTGGTTCCTCGCGTTTGTTGTTGCAGCAAGGGCTGACAGAATCGCTCGCGGGGCGTTTCGAACTTTCTTACATCGGTCATTGGTCGCTGCCCGAGATGCAAGCTGCCTTCGGCTTTTCTGCCGAAAAATTCGCATGGTTTGGCGGGTATCCCGGTACGGCCCGGTTTGTTGACGACGAGTTCAGGTGGAAAAAATATGTCACCGACGCGCTCATCGAACCCAGTATTTCTCGCGACATTCTCTCGCTGACCCGTGTGGACAAACCAGCGCTGTTGCGCCGTTTGTTTGAACTTGGTTGTCTCTATTCCGGTCAAATTCTTGCATTCAATAAAATGCTTGGCCAACTACTGGATGCCGGAAACGTGACCACTTTGGCGCATTACCTGAACCTGCTTGACTCAGCTGGCTTGCTGGGTGGCTTGGAAAAATTTTCGGGCGATGTCATCAGACAGAGACAGTCCAGCCCTAAGTTTCAAGTACACAACACCGCTTTGCACAGCGCACAATTACCCGAAACGCTCCCTGAAATGCGGGCATCGCCGGAAAAATGGGGGCGCATCGTCGAATCCGCAGTGGGCGCTCATCTGCTCAACCACGCTCGACAGGATGGGTTTCGCTTGTTTTACTGGCGGGAAGGCAATGACGAAGTTGATTTTGTATTGCAATACAGAGGAAAAACACTTGCCATTGAGGTCAAAAGCGGCGCATTGCGCGGCACGCCAGGCATGGAAGTTTTTCGAAAAAAATTCAACCCGGACAAAATGCTGCTGGTCGGCACGGGTGGGCTGCCCTGGGAGGAGTTTTTGCAGATCAGGCCGACGGAGCTGTTTTGATTGATAGTGATCGGTCTTCGGATCGGCAGGTCGTTTTTTCAAACCGTCTTAATACGCATCAAAAACTCCTCCCGCATGGACTTGCTCAAGGGCAGCGCTTTCTGGCCGACGATCACATGGCTTTCGTCCACTTCATCCACTTGCGCGAGGTTCACGATGTGCGAGCGGTGAATGCGCTGGAAAGAGGCGGGTAGTTTGTCCTCCAGTGTTTTCATCGGCATAGTCAACAGATAGTCTTTGGTTTTGGTGACGATACGGCAGTAGTTCCGTTCCGCTTCGACGTACAGTATGGTATCGAAGAGGATTTTTATCATTTTTTCTTTGTTGCGCACAAAGATGCGGTCGGAGAGAATGTACGGGGTTTCCTCGCCAGGTTTGGATTCCGGATGTTCCTTCTGGGTTTGATTTGCCAGGAGACTGATGGTCAGTTCGAGTGCCCGTTGCAGGTCAAGTTTTTTAAAGGGCTTGGCGAGGAAGGCATAAGGTTTGGCCGCCTTGGCGCGCTGGAAAGTAGCGTCGTCAGAATTGGCGGTGAGAAAAACAACGGGAATATGGTGCTCGTTATGCAGTACTTGCGCCAGGGCAATCCCGTCCATGCTGCCCTTCAAATTAATGTCGAGCAAGGCGATGTCCGGACGATTTTCTTCCAATTGCAGCAAGGCTTCTTCTGCGCGCGGGAGGATGCCTGTCACCTCATAGCCTAGTTCACTGAGGAACATGGACACCTTTGCACCGATGATCATCTCATCTTCTACGACCAATATTTTAATCGGATTGTCGGTCATGCCGCTGTTTCGGGAAGTGTGATGTGCTGCCTTTGCGTTTCGACCACCTTACGTTACCACCTTGCGTTTACTAAACCTCGAAGGTTTAG
>JBBQSW010000124.1:0-9387 GCA_038213575.1 Chitinophagales bacterium
CGAAGCCCCGGTTTGTCGCCGGAAAACCGTGCTCAACTATTTTGGGGAGCCTTACGACAAGATTTGCGGCAACTGCGACGTGTGCAAAAACCCGCCCCAGCATTTTGACGGAACCCTTGCTGCCCAAAAAGCACTTTCCGCCATTGTACGCACCAACCAGCGCGTGGGCATGAGCCTGCTCACCGACATCCTTCGCGGCAGCCAACGGCGAGAAATTCGGGAAAACAACTATGACCAAATCAAAACCTTCGGGGCGGGTAAAGAATATGGATATGACGATTGGCTTTTCTTGCTCTCTCAAATGCTCCACGTTGGCCTCATCGAAATTGCCTACGATGACCACAATTGCCTGCGCGTGACCGAGGAAGGAAAAAAAATCCTGTTTGAGGGAAAAAAGGTTGCGCTGGCATCTCCACAGCCCAAAGCCAAACCCGGCGTCCCCACCCAGCACGTTGTGGAAAAGAGCAAACCCCAAATTATGCGCGAGGAACTGCTCCAACGGCTCACATCCCTGCGCCGCGATTTGGCGGTTCAACAAGGCATCCCGCCTTACACCCTTTTCAGCGATCTTACCCTGCAGCAAATGGCCGATGCGAAGCCGCTTTCTGACGCTGAAATGCTTGATATAGAAGGTGTTAGCGAACGCAAACTTCAACTTTACGGCGATGCCTTTATGGGCGAAATAAGACGCTTTGTGCTGGAAAAAACGCAAGCGGGCGAACGGATCGTAGGCAGCACAAACTTTATTAGTTTTGATTTATTCAAGCGTGGTCACTCGGTGGAGGAAATTGCCGAATTGCGCGGCTTCAGCACCATGACCGTCATGGGCCATCTGGCTACCATGTACGAGCGCGGCGAATTGATTGACATAAGCCAATGGGTAAGTGCGGAAGAGTGCGATATTATTCAAGGTGCTTTGTCGCTGTTTGAAGAACCCTACCAGATGAAAGTGATTCACGAACATTTTGGCGGGCGGTTCAACTATGACCAGATCCGTTTTGCGATTGCAGATTTTAGGCGGAATAAATAGTGTGCTTGGAAATATAATAAACCGCAGAGACGCGGAGACACAAATGATTGATTATCAAGTACTTCTCGACCCTGTGCCTTTGCAGTAAAACATAACTTGTTCTGCTCTGTCCCGCACTTGGGGACAAGTGATTGATCGAAAAAAAATACCTTCGCGGCCATTAAGAACAATGGAAAAGATGCGCAAGAAAAAAACATTGAGGCAAGATGCCCTGGATTATCATGCCAAAGGCCGCCCGGGTAAGATTGAGGTCGTTCCCACCAAAGAAACCGCCACCCAGCGCGACCTGACCCTCGCCTACTCACCAGGGGTTGCCGAGCCTTGCCTGGCAATAGCAGAGAATCCCGAAGATGTTTATAAATACACGGCCAAAGGCAATCTCGTGGCCGTAATTTCCAATGGTACCGCCGTTTTGGGACTGGGCGATATCGGCCCGCTTGCGAGCAAACCCGTGATGGAAGGCAAGGGCCTCTTGTTTAAAATCTATGCGGATATTGACGTTTTTGACCTCGAGCTCGACACCAAAAACGTGGACGAATTTGTCAGAACAGTAAAAATTCTCGAGCCAACTTTTGGGGGTATAAACCTGGAGGATATTTCTGCACCCGAATGTTTTGAAATCGAAGAAAGGCTGAAAGCGGAGTTGAACATCCCGGTCATGCACGACGACCAGCACGGCACGGCCATCATCAGCTCTGCCGCTTTATTGAATGCGCTGGAAATTGTCAATAAGGACATTTCCAAGGCCAAAATCGTCATCAATGGCGCCGGCGCCTCCGCCATTTCCTGCACCCGCCTTTACCACAGCCTCGGCGCGAAAAAAGAGAACATATTCATGTTCGATTCCAAGGGATTGATCCATCCGAGCCGAACGAATCTGGATGGAAAAAAATCGGAATTCGCCAATATAAATGCCCCGGCAAGCACGACTCTGGCAGAGGCCATGGTGGGTGCTGATGTCTTTGTCGGACTTTCAAAAGGCAACATCCTGAATCAAGACATGGTGAAAGGGATGGCCAAAGATTGTATCGTGTTTGCAATGGCCAACCCAACGCCTGAAATCGCTTATGAAGAAGCGATGGCTGCCCGCGAAGACATCATTTTTGCTACCGGCCGAAGTGATTATCCCAATCAGGTAAACAACGTGTTGGGCTTCCCTTACATCTTCCGGGGCGCCCTGGATGTCCGCTCAAAAGTCATCAATGAAGAAATGAAGCTGGCGGCCGTGCGTGCGCTGGCCGATTTGGCCAAAAAATCGGTCCCGGACATCGTCAACATGGCTTACGGGAAAGACAACATGGTTTTTGGCAGGGAATACATCATTCCGAAACCAGTGGACCCGCGTTTGCTCACAACCGTTGCCGCCGCCGTTGCAAGAGCAGCGATGGAAACCGGGGTTGCCAAATTTCCGATCAAAAACTGGGAGGCCTACGAAAACCAGCTCTCAAAACGCCTGGGCCTGGACAACAGCCTGACACGCGCCATTCTCAACAAGGCCAAACAAAGCCCGAAGCGCATCGTGCTGGCCGACGCTGAAAATCTGGCGGTACTGAAAGCTGCCCAACAAGTGCAGGATGAAAAAATTGCTGTGCCTATTTTGTTGGGCAAATTCAAGAAAATCAGGCAGTTGATTCAAGAAAACCAGCTTGATCTTGCACAGGTTGAGATCATTGACCCGATGTCGCCCCAAAACGAGGGCGACCAGGCAAGACTGGACCTCTATGGCGATCTGTTTTTTGAAAAACGCAAACGCAAGGGCTACAACCAAATGGAAGCCCGCAACATCATTCGGCGGAGAAACTATTATGGTTGCATGATGGTCGAGGCAGGCGACGCCGATGCCATGATTGGCGGTATGACCCGCAACTATCCTGAAACGATTCGACCAGCTTTACAAGCGGTAGGGCGACAGGATGGCGTAAAAAAAGTGTCGGGGATGTATATCCTCATGAGCCGCTTTGGCCCCCTGTTTTTGGCTGATACCAGCGTCAATTTCAATCCAACGGCAGAGGAAATTGTTGAAATCGCAGAATTGGCGGCCAAACAAGTTGAAAAATTCAACATCAAGCCCCGGATCGCGCTACTCACCTATTCCAATTTCGGCAGTGCCGACGGAGAAGACGCGGTTAAAATGCGCAAAGCCGTCAATCTGCTAAAAGAGAAGCGCCCGAACCTGGTGGTGGATGGCGAAATGCAGGCGCACTTGCCATTCCAAACAGCTTTGATGAAAGAGAACTACCCTTTCTGCGACCTAGTGGGGGGCAGTGCGAACATTCTCATTTTCCCCAACCTTTCAGCATCCAACATTGCCTACAACCTGGTCAAAGAAGTCGCCAATATCGAAAAAACCGGGCCGATCCTGCTGGGCTTGAAAAAGCCGGTTCACGTTGTACAGATTGGAACTACCACCCGAGAAAGCGTGACTATGATCGCTATCGCGGTGGTGGATGCGCAGATGAATAAGTGAGTTATGAGTTATGAGTTATGAGTTATGAGTTATGAGTTATGAACGTTACTCAAAATTGACGTTCATAGTTCAAATCAAATGCTTGGGGAAGTCGCCTACTTTTTCGCAGCAAATCTGCTCCATTACCTGCTTCAACTGGGTTTTCAGGATTGATATCGTGTGGTCGCCGCCGGTGCTTCCAAGTGCCGCTACGCCATACATGAACGACCTACCCAGGAAGGTAAATTCCGCCCCGCTTGCCAAGGCCCGGGCCACGTCCGGCCCGGAGCGAATGCCGCTGTCTAGCATGATCTTGATTTGTCCGGCGTATTTTTGAACGATCGGGGTCAGCGATTTGATTGAAGATTGTCCCGCATCCAATTGCCTGCCGCCATGATTGGACACAATGATGCCGTCCAGGCCCAAGCGGATGGCACGCGCGGTGTCTTCTTCGGTCGCCACACCTTTCAGGACGATTTTCCCTTTCCAGCGGTCGCGAATCGGGGCTATTTTCTCCTCATTCATTCTGCCCGAAAAAGTCTGGTTCATATAGGCCCCCAACTGCTTCATATCCAGTCCCTTGGGCATGTACTTTTTCATATTGGCAAAATTGGGTTGGCCGTGCAGCAAGGTTTGAATGGCCCAATTGGGTTTCCCCAAAATTTGCAGGATGTTTTGCAGGGTCATTTTGGGCGGCATGGCCAGTCCGTTGCGGATATCGCGGGGACGATACCCAAAACTGGGCACATCGCAGAGCAACACCAGTACCTCACAACCTGCGGCTTCAGCACGATCCAGCAAATCATCGCGCAGGGCGTTGTCGGCAGGATGGTAGAGCTGGAACCAGAATTTGCCCTCCGTCAGTTCGGCAATCCGCTCCATGCTGGAGGTGGTCACCGTGCTGAGCACAAAGGGAATATTGTGTTTTTTGGCCGATTTTGCCAAAATCTCGGGCGCATTGGGCCACATCAGTCCCTGCAATCCGACGGGAGCAATGCCAAATGGCGCGTCGTACACCTGGCCAAACAATTCGGTTTTCATATCCGAGCCGCTGTGTTTTGTCAGGTAGTAGGGCTTCAATTCAATCGCCCGGAGTTCTGCGGTGTTTTTGTGCAGGTTTATGTCCTCATTGCAGCCGCCGTCGAGGTATTCAAAGGCGAAGCGCGGGATGCGTTTCCGGGCGCCTTGGCGCAGGTCGTCTATGGAGGGATAGTCCGGGTTGTAAGTTAGTTTCATAAAAATCCAATTAAGGTGGAATGGCCTTTAGGCCGTCGGGAAAAAGGGCATTTACGCCCTTAATAGTGCTTTCCGCGCCGTAAACGGTGCACTTCCCGACGGCCTAAAAGGCCAATGTCATTGACTTAAGACCCTGAAAGGGTCAAATATGGCTAGCCCCGAATGAAATTCGGGGAGGGCATGTGTGTAACAACCCCGAATGGGGTTGAATGTGCGTTTAGAATTTATTCAAGCCCATTCGGGGTTGTTACCATTGGCTATTCAAATTCAATCACTTCGTGGTGGTTAAATTCCTTGAGTCAACGACATTGGCCTAAAGGCCATTCCACCCATTATGAGACGACCTCACGGATTTTTTTGAGCGAGATAAGGTTTTTTGAAATCGGTTTTTTATTCCAGGAATCGTGCATGGCCATCGCTGCCCCCATCGCCGTGGCTTGTGGGATTTCTGCCGCGAACACCTCCATATCCGGAAATGCCGCTGCCATCAGGGCCATGTAGATTTCATTCCTGGAAAAACCGCCATCCACAAAAATACGCCGGATGTGGGATTTGCCAATGGCCAATTTAGTCGAAATCACTTGTTTTTCAACGAGTTGGCGCATGAAGGCAAGGTAGCGGGTTTCCAAACTTCCCGAAAGTTTATCCCGAGTACTCGGGACGGGAAGTTGAACACCCCGATAAAAATCCTCCGGCACACCGAACTCCGCTGCCATCTGCCGGACGGCCTGTTCGTGCTCATGCCCCCCAAAATACCGGGCCGCTTTTACGGGTTTGCCCTCATAACTCAAATAACACAGGCAGTCTTGAGCCAGCTCGTCGGGCGTAAGTGGTTCTTGATTGAATGGATTGAGCGAGATGCACCAGGTGCCGGTAGAAACCAACACAAAAGGCACTTCAAAACACGCGAGGTAAGGAATGAGCGCGGCGGAGCTGTCGTGAAGACCGGTGCCGACGGTGATTTGGTGATTGGTTGAATGGTGATTGGTGACTGGGAGAACAGTATTTAATGGTAGTATAGGCGGAAATTTTTCAGCAATCCCTTCGGATTTTACCCAGTCGTGGTAATCATTTTTTTGAAAATCCCAGAGCATGGTGTGGCAACCAATACTGGTGATCTCGCTGGCCATGCATTCATCCAATGACTTTGAGTTATCTGGTGAATCCATGGCCAGCGAAATCAGGTACGACACATATTGCGGCAAGTGCAACGACCACTTTATCTGCTTGAAAACCAGAGGCTTTTGATGCTTAATCCGGTACAATTGCAAACCCGAGTTCAGGCTCCCCAAAATGGGCGAAGCCGTTTCAAGTGCGATTTTTTCCTCCCCGCCGTAGGTGTTGAAAAATTGTTTGCGGAGCTCGTCAGGGTAAGGTTTGAGGTAATTGTAGAGCGGCGTGAGCGGTTTGCCCGCAGCATCCAGGTGGACAAAACTGGCGCCATAAGCCGTGCAATTGATGGCCCTGATCTGAAAACGCGTATCCCCCAAAATCTCGCGGACGGATTCCAGTACCCATTTTTCCAACAGGCTCAAATCCTCGCAAGGCTCGCCGTCCTCGTCCCGGGTTTCGGCAAGTTGGGTCGTTTTTTCAAACACGATGCGGTAGTCCTCGTCGAAAACGAAGCATTTTTTGTTGGTTTTGCCGATGTCGAGGAGGAGGATCATTTTTTGGGAGGGGTGCGTCGAGGATAATTTATGGTAGTTGGTAGTAAACTTTTGGTGCAATTTGGGGAGATGGCTTTGGTGATTGTTGACAGTAATCTACCCTTCTTTCAATCCTTTTGCTTTTTCCAAAAGCCAACGCCATTCGGCAGATTGCTTTTTATTGAGGATGCGTTTGATGAGCTGATCGCAGCGTTTGTGGTCACCTGATTTAGAGTTAACTAATTGGTGAAGGAGATTGGCGAAATCAGAATGATTTTGTTTTTTACTTGCAGAGAGTAGCTTTGTAGAGGTTCTGCTTAAAAACATTTTGAAGGCGTCGAGTTTATAGGGAAGCAGATCAGATCTCAACTCGTAAAGTGATTTTAGTTCCAGGCGTTTGCCTTGCAACAGATAAAACACAAAGGGCGATGAGTCAGGAATATTGTCTAAACAATCAGAATGCCGGCCTACCCGGAATAAGTAATTGGCTAAATTTAGCCGGTAAAGATCTTTAGTCTTATTCTCACCTTGAAGCTCATGTTTGTATCTCTCAATAAAGGACAGTGCCCAGTCATATTCCTCTATCAATAGGGCATTGTTTGCAACAGCCATATATTTACTACGACTTATCGTACCGTCGAAGTGAAGGAATCCACGATGTAAATTATCCTTATACAATTCATGGAGCGTCCATGCCATTTCAATCTTTTCATAATCGGCAGAAATGGTTAAGACGCATAAATTTCTGAGAAAAGCATAACAATCGGACAAGGTTTTAGGCTCTAAATCATTCTCGAAGAGGAGGAGTAAATCAAAAAGGTCTTGGACATCAGCAGCAGTGAGGCTCTGTTTTTTTAATAATTTAAAAACTTCATGATTTATTCTTACCGTGATTGACTCCTCTATGCAAAACTCTGGCATGGGATTGGCTTCAATTAAATGGCTAATATTTATGGGCACCTCAATATGGGCGATCTTAAGTTGCAGAAGGTACTGATTGATCAGTATTAAAAGATTTAGGTAATAATCCAACTGAAGGGCTCGGATTGTCTGGGGGATATTTAGATCCCCTTTCCCTTGGTTTCTCACCGTTTCTTCTTCAAATTTGGAAAATTCTAAAAGGAACTGACGATGATAAAATGAGAGGCTGTTTTGAGGACCTACTTCCTGAATCTTTTGAAGTTTTGCGATTGTTTGTTGATAACGGTTAGGTAATTTGCGTTCATGGACTTCCGCTGAAAAGTCAAATAATTGATTGAATTCGTTTTCTGCCCGAAAATACCGCTGCACCAGCAAAAATTGCCTGATAACCCTGTGTGCCTCTACCATTAACTTTTCTATTTTCCCCTCCACAAAGGATTGTTTTGGGAAAACTGTTGCATAAACCTGCTGTTTCTCCAACCTTTGTTCTGAAAGATGCCAAGAATGATTCAGGCAGATTGCGAGAAGTGGAACAACATGCGCCTTCATTGGGCCATTGTTGAAGAACGGTACTTCTGCAAAATGTAAGATTTGGACTTTTTCTTCGGATTTAAGCGTCCGAATCAACTCTACCAACAAACTTTGTTCCATGGTGTATCGGAATACTAGTAAAAAAGTGTTATAGTTTCCTTTGGAAGGGCACAAGAACTTTACGGCGAAATTATCTGATTCACATTTAAAAACATCTTGATTATGGCAAAATTAATTCTACTTTCCTTGCTTGTTTCTGTGCTCCAATTGGAATCCGCCTCAGTTTTCGCTGCCAATGAGCCAATTCTGCCCCAAACCCTTGTCTTTAATGGCGGTTTCTGCGACGCTCAGGCCCCTGAGAATTTTCAAGTCCTCAGCATGTGGTCTGACCTTGTTTCTTTGGGTTGGACACCGGCATGGGTTGGAGCAATCCAAACACTTGAGGTTTCAATCCAAGAAAATGGGATCTGGATCCCATTATTTGCAAACTACAATGTGCCAGAAAGCTCGTATATCCTTGGCAATTTAGAGCCTGGCTACTACCTAGCTACCATTGCTACCAATTGTGCCTCTGGAGAATCCAGCATAAATGTTTCAACTTTAGAATTTGAATTTAAAATTATTGATTTGACCACAGAGGGGAGGGTGCCACTAAATCCAGTTGCTGTGGAAGATTGTGCAAATATTGACTTCCTAAATCACGAATGGGTGGGTTTCAAAGTAACTGAAATTGCAACCGGAGATGCAAATCTATTTGAGTTTCAATTCTTTTGGGGAGAAATCCCTAAGATCAAACGAGTTATATATGAGCATCCTATTGTGGCCGTTGACTTTGAAGGGTTCTACCCAATTGAAATCAATCCTTCTCTGAAAACCCCTAATCCATTTCTAATGGACGATAGGAATGACGGAAACCCGGACAATTTGATAAATATTGGTTATGTAAATTGCAATAACGACAATTCCCCTGGAATTCTCACTTTGTGCATAGACGATGATAATCCACCCGTTGACTGGAAACCTGAATACATCTTTGTTGCCCTGACCGCAGAAAAAGTTATTGACAGCCCTTTTCCTGATGGCAAAAGCTCAGAAAATGCGGTTAAAGACACGCTTGAACATGGAAAATTTAGCGCACAAAGTCCCTTTTATGAGAGCCTGAGTATTTTTGTCCCTCAAAACCGCTTAGATTTCGGTAAGGCGAAGACTAAAATTCGTTTGTTAAATATAAATGGTCAGGAAATTGTGGCAAAAAATTTTGATTTGAACACATCTCATGTTACCATCCCAACAGAATCCCTCTTGCCTGGGATTTACTTGCTTCAAATCAAAATGGATTGTGAAACCCAATCATTCAAAGTCATTAAATCGAAATGAACTTTCAAAAACAAACACTTTTGGAATTTCATACTCATGAATAATACAATTAAAATGATAAAAACCTTCCTCTCCCATCTCGCCCCCCTCCTATTAGCCACTGCCATAACCGCCCAGCCCTCCATCGAATGGCAACAAACATTTGGGGGCAGTAATTATGATGAAGCAAGATCCATCCAACTAACCAGGGACGGTGGTTA
>JBBQSW010000125.1:0-9360 GCA_038213575.1 Chitinophagales bacterium
ACAACCAGACAATGAAGCAGATATTTTAATTGGAGCTTTAGCAGGTTCTCATATTCATTGGCTAAAGATGAAAGACAATAAAAGAGTTTCTTCAACAAGAAGCTTGAATGGTTATGCCCGTTTTCGGGATGTGAGACAAGCGCCTGATGGTAAACTTTATGCAATGACCGAAACCCCAAACCGATTGGTGTTATTGCGTTCAAATGTCCCTATTGTTTCTGTATCTGATAAGAACAATCTACCGTTCCAAGTTTATCCGAATCCAGTTTCCGAACTACTTTTTATCTATTTGGGTGATTTGAAAGTGGATTTCGGAAATCTTCAAATTCGAATCTATGATTTGACAGGAAGAATAATGACGGATATAAATTCAAGTTTGGGATTAAATAATGGGTTCACGCTGGATGTTTCTAATTTTCCTGTCGGGATTTACCTTCTGCAATTAAACGATTTAACTTCTGGTAAACAGGGAATCGTGAAAGTGAAGGTAATGAAATAAAGCCTGTAATATTTGAAAAGCCCAATTATTTACAAAGCAATCAGGCTTTTTTTGCTTTTTTTAGCCTATATCAGCCGATGAGAAAACGTTAAAATCTGTTGCATTTGAAACTTGAATCCGCCAACCTTATAGGTCTCGATAGTAGAAAATATCCAGCAAAATGCGCTAAAACACCGCCCTAACCTGCGCCCTCGCCACATGCACCACCCGATTCTCCCCCGTCTTTCTTCCCTCATAATTAAGACTCAGTTGCATTGATTTTGAAAGTTGGCGGTCCAGCGTCAGGTTCCAAAGAAAATTTTTGCCATCCTGCAAACCCTCCAGCATGGCAAACGCCACGGCAGAATTGGGCGCTCCGGTATAACGTACATCTGCAAAAGTGCCCTTTAGCCGGAGCGAAGTAGCCGCTTTAAATCCCTGTGCGTTGGCTTTGGAGGCTGGATTCCAAGTCAATTCGGCCGTCCAGTTGGTTTGATCGGCACGTTCGGCGGCGGGAAGGGTATTGCGGCTGGTTTCCCATTTCATATTGGCCACCATACGGAATCCTCGTATGGGAAGCCAGGTCATTTTAGGGCCAAGTTCCCAGCCTTCCAGACGGTAGTTACGGGAGGCAAACGCCTGATTTTCACTACTTTTCAGCGTATTCGCAAAATCTGCCTCTGCGCTCCATCGGCGACTGAGGTTGGCTCGAAGATGTAAGGCGTAATCCCTCGCCCGGCGTTGCTCAAAGCCGGTGGTCAGCGCCAATTGGCTGCGGTTGTCGCCCGCTGAGATCGAAGCGTCCCAGGCTGGCTGTGCTCGATTGAGGAATAAAATATTCCGCACCGTTGCGCTCAGAGTAGCCAGCGAGGTATCTGCCACGCTGGATTGGAACGGATCCCAAGCACGCACTCCGCCCGCTCCGGCAAAGGTTCGGCGGTTGATTTGCAGGGTACTTTGTGTGGAAATTCGCCCCAATTGCTTCCGCCAGCCGCGCTTCGCCGTGGGCCACAATAAGCGTGGTTCGAGTCGAAGGGTCTGGTTGAGCGCTACGTTGTTCGTGCGTACGTAATCGGGCGTGGTCACCGCCACACGAACATAGTTCGCCTGATCCTGAAATACCGCGATTTCCATTTCGTCTACCTGCAAAATACTGTCCTGGTTGCGGTCTATCCATGTAAAATTTCCTTCTCCGGGATTCACTGCGAGGTAGTTGAATTCAATGCGCGGACTCTGGCCGGAACCTAATTCATAGCCTGTGGTAAAACCCAATGCGTTTTTCCAGGCTGTAAGACTGTAGTCTGCTCTGCCGAGGTAGGTGTTTTGTGGCTCCTCATTGGTCAGCTCAGGGGCCAGGATGCGCAGACGACGGAGGGTCAGAACCCAAGTGAGTTGTTGAGTTGTTGAGGGGCGGAGGAGTGAAGGGGTGGCACCCTTGATTCTTGGGGTTGAATTATTCCATGAACCATTCAAGTTGAAATCCCGGGCTTCGGTATTCTGTTGAAATAGACTGCCTGTAGGAGCATAATCGTTTCGCTGGGAAAGATGTCCGCCAAATTGCCAGGCCCCTTGATTTTCTGGTGTTTGAAAATAAACTCTAAGCAAGTCGTACCAAAAACTCACCGCAGAAAGCGTGTCGGCCTGGGCGCTGCGGCGGGCGTTTTTTTCACGTTCTCCATAAAGGCCGAGTTTAAAGTAGGACCGCTGGGTTGCGCTGTCTTTTTTTGCAAAAAATGTTTTTGAAAAATCGCCCTTAGGTCGCGAAAAACGGGTGCGCTCTGCTTGACCATCGGTCTGCAAAAGATTGGCTTCGCCCGAAAAATCCCAGCCTTTGCCCCACCGAAGCTTTTGGGAAGAAGGGCTATGTACGTTCCACCCCCCTGAATGTCGCACACCCTCATAAAACCCCTCCCGCCGAAACGCGCCAAACTCATATCGAACTTCACCCAATTGGCTCTTTTCCAAAGAAATGCCTGCTTTGGCCAAATGCTCCGCTGTAGTGTCCTGGTTGGCCCCAACATTCCAATCTCGCACAAATTCTGCGGGTCGGTATGGGTTCAGCGGACGAAAATCGCGGGCAGTGAATTCGTAGTTGGTAAAGAAAGTGCCTCGAAATGACCTGGGTGGCATGGCCTTTAGGGCGTCGCGAAAGGGGGGGGGCGCGCCCGGCATCTTGCTTGAATCCTGCGCCGTAAACGGCGCTTGTCCCGACGGCCTAAAGGCCGTGCTACCTGCATCACGCTTCCCAAAACCAAAGCCCTGCCGCCAGCCTACTACCCCTGCCGCACCCACATTATCCGCATTGCCCAAGGGCGAAAAACGGTTGAGATCACGGCTGCTCAGCGCGATTTCAGCCTGAAGTTTGGAATTTTTAAAGGGTTGAAAATCACCGCCCAAAGTATAAAGTTGCCTAGTTTCTGGAGCCACTAAGCGCACAATGGGTTCAAAATTGCCGGTCGGTTGGCAGGTAATTGGGTTTGGCGGACTCCAGCGGAACACCCGCCCGTTGGCCGCTGTTTTTGCCAGCACATAATTGCCCTGGCCCACGGGCACTTCGGTGAAGCGGGCAGCATACCGAGCAGAATCCGGACTCGTGCTATAATTCAAAATTTGTCTCGACTGGCCGCACAGCACCGTGTCCACCAAACTGTACAACACCCGCGCCGGATCAAAAGCCTCCAGGGTGTCAATGCCTGGTGCGTATGCGTTTTGCAAATCATCGCCTATCTGAGCGAGGCGGTTGCGCTCGATGAGGGATAGTTCCTGCGCCCCCCCATTGTTTCGGCTGTCCTGCTCGGAGTAGAGGTTGAAAAAGACTTTGGCGCGGGGCATTTGCCAACTGGCATTGGTCGCCACAGTGGAGCGCAAGTAGGTCTGCACCGCGTACTCGAATTCGACGATGATGCGGATGTCTTTCGTGATGAGCCGTCGGGGTGTGAAGGTGAGTTCGCCCAAATTATAGTCCACCGTGTAATCGTCCTCCTGCCCTCGGCGTAGGAGTTGGCCATCGGCAAAAACCTTTTCTGTTCCAGCCAATACGATTATAAAACGTTCGCCCTCAGCGCCCTGCAAACGATACGGCCCCTGGTTTCCTTCCTGGCCCTGAATGGTTTGACGGGCGAATTTGCCCCGGGAAATGGCGGCGGCGGCGCGGAATTTGGTGATTGGTGGATTGGTGATTGGTGGATTGGTGACTGGTGGATTGGTGATTGGTGGATTGGTGATTGGTGACTTTTGATTGGAACCTGGAACTTTCAATTTCAAACTTTCCACCGTCACCATAGCCCCTTGCAGCCTTTTGAAATAATTGGAGAAATACCCATCTGGGCGGGTGAGGTCAAAATCGCCTGCGGTGAGCGTCGCGTTTTTTCTTTTCAATTGGATAAAAATACGGTCGAATTCCTGGAGTTGACGGGTCGTGCCGTCGGGCTGGAGTGGAATGGTATTGTCGGAAAGGGCAGCAGTCAATTCGAGGTCGTTGCCAAGTTTGCCGTTGAGTTGGAGGTTGAGATTGGAGTTGAAAACTAGGTTTTGGCTGTTGCCGAAAGAGAGTCCGCGGGTATAGGCGCCAGAAGATGTGAGGCCACTTTGTTCCCAGAGCGGCTTGGTGGGTTGGTAGGGTTCGTAGTCAAATTCGATGGCATCAGCGTTCACACGACGGCGGATGGCAATGGTATCGAGCCGACTGATTTTTGCACTGAGATTGAAAGGGAGTACCCGGTAGCGTACCAGTATTTTAGAAAAATCAGGGTGAATCAAGCGCAATTCAGCGGTGTCAATGCGTAGCTGATTATTTTTGAGGAAAAAAAAACGCTCCTCCAGTTTTTGCCCGGTAAAAACATCAGAAACAGAAAGCAAAGGCGCTGCTACTGTCAATGAATCAAGCATTTGAATGGGCAAATTTGCATCCATTACCCGCTCGCGCAGGTTCGAGAATTGGGCAGTAACCGAAGTGGAAAGCAGGCATAACAGTAGCAGATTCCCGAAAGTCCTAAACTTTCGGAAAGTTCTCTGTGTCAACGACCGTTGTTTCCAGAATGAAATAAAATGGTTCAAATCAGTGGGTAAGGTAACGCCGAGGCAGGGACGTTTTCATGGGGCCAAGCGTTGCCTGCTCATCTGTCTAGAACAATCTGGGATTCAGGTATGTTTGTTTTAAAAATTCTCAACAGTCTACTTTCTCAAATTTCTTTTACACCCACCCATGAAAGTCTCCGTCACACGCCGTGCCCATTTCAACGCTGCCCACCGTTTGCACAACCCAAACTGGTCAGACGAAAAAAACCGTGAAGTGTTCGGACTTTGCAACAATCTCAATTTTCATGGCCACAACTATGAAATGGAAGTTCGGGTTTCGGGTGAAATTGACCCGGAAACAGGCATGGTCGTGGATTTGGGCTGGCTTTCAACACTCATTAAAAGCGAGATCGAAGCACGTTTCGACCACAAAAACCTGAATCTCGACACGGAAGAATTTCGCGATCTGATTCCTACAGCAGAAAACATTTGTCTAATAATCTGGCGCATCCTTCGAAGTCATTTGCCTGAGAAATTCGACTTGCATGTGCGGCTCTACGAAACGCCTCGGAATTCGGTGGAAGTGGGGGTGTAATGTGCCTTATGTGTTTAATAAATGTCCGCACAATCTTGGTTTATCCCCAGCACATAATGCTTTACCGCCCCGATTTCTCCCGCCAAGTTTGAACCAAGGAACCCTTGGATATCAGCATCTTGAATACTCTTTTTGTACTGCGTTAAAAAAGACTTGCTAAGGGGCGTGTAACTCCAATGCCATTTTTCTTCGTGGTAGCCATACGGCCTTCCCGCAGTATATGGCTGGCAAAATCCAAATTCATGGGCATGCGCTGCAAGCCATTCGTACACTTTTTCTTGCTTGCCACCTTTCTCGAAGGATGGGTTGTTCAGGTCATTGATATCTATATCCGTTCCCCAGTGGTGGCGCGATGAACCGGGCATAGAGGAGTACTCCAAAATCTTTAAAGCGCGGTTTTTGGGCTCAGGGGCTTCTTTTGCGAAACGTCCCCATTTGCCTTCCCAGATAGCTTTTTGCTGTTCAAAATTCCGGGTGGAAGAGATGATTTTGAGCGAAATACCTGATTTCTGTGCACTTTCCCACATTAGTTTAAAGCTTTCAAAAGCCTCCTTGCGCAGCATCATGCCAGGCTTATCAGCATAAGGTCTCCCGACGGCTACAAAATCCGGGTGTTCGGATGGATTAAATTTCCCGAGCAGATACTCCTTGTTAACTTTTGCATCGGCGGGCAGGGAATCCATACTGCGCCGAATGGAAGCGGGCGAAGTTTGGGGCGCAGACGTATCGGCGTTTGCACAAGCGATGAGCAAGACACCGGAGATGATAAAGAAAAAAGTCAAATCACTGATTTTCAACATCTTCAATCTTTTTTTTCAGGTTTTCTTTCGTGAACGTGCCCGCATCGTGCCAGAGGCATTGGCCGTTTTTATAGAGCATAAAGGTGGGCACACCCATCACTTTCTTCTGCACAGCGAGATCGGTATTTTGGTCCACATCAATTTTTATGATGCGCACCCGGTCACCGAGCTCAGCTTTTAGTTCGTCGAGCACGGGGCCCATTGCCCGGCAGGGACCACACCAGGTGGCCCAAAAATCAATCAGCACAGGAGTGTCTGACTGGATAAGTTGTTCAAAAGAAGATTTCATAACGACCGCAAAGGTAGCCCTTTCCATCACTTGGGAAACGTTCGCATTGTGGAACCAAATTCTTTCCAATTGGTCAAAACTACCGAGGGTTGGAAAATACAATACATCATTGATACCCGTAGAAAACAGGGCTGTGATGGGAAAAAAACGTCCAATTTACAGCAAAGAATGTCCAATTTACAAGTATCGCAGCGCACACCGCATTGTTCAAATTTGGAGATTCTTCAGTCCTTGTTGGGCACTGGAAATTGGAAAAGAATGTCGTTGACATTGCAAAAAATCAGCTCTGAGGCAAAAATGTTAAGGAAATTGCTTGCGCAGATACAAAACGCTCTACTTTTGGCGTTTGCAGACCCATTTCAAAAACAATCGGTTTCTACACAAACAGCACCTCTTATCTTTATGACACTCAACGCCTTTCTGAGCGCCTTCTTCTTCCTTCAGGCTCCTGGCACCTTGCCAGCCACCACTAAAACGGAAGAGACACAAAGTATTTTGGACATCATCCTAGGCAGTAGCACTTCAGGCCTTGTCGTGATGATGATCCTTTTTATCCTCTCCATTGTTGCCGTTTACATCATCATCGAGCGCTATTTTACGCTTACCCGAGCTGGTCAGGTAGACCATAATTTTATGAATTCTATCCGGGCAAGTGTAGAGAGTGGCAACCTGCAGGCTGCCAAAGCCCTATGCCAAAGCGTAGATGCGCCCATGGCGCGTATGGTTGAAAAAGGACTTGACCGTATTGGCAAACCTTTGGACGACATCAATAAATCCATCGAGAACGTGGGCAACCTCGAGCTGCTCAAGCTTGAAAAAAACCTGTCCACATTGGCTTCCATCTCCGGTATTGCACCGATGATTGGTCTTTTGGGTACAGTAATTGGTCTGATCATTTCATTTCAGGACATGGCCAATGCCGAGGTTGTGACACCTAAAGTACTTTCCAATGGTATTTATCACGCCCTTACTGCCACTGCAGGAGGGTTGGCGGTATCTATCATCGCAATGGCTGGATTCAACCTGCTCGTGACGAACCTCGACAAGGTTATTTTCAAAATGGAGAACACAGCTGTTCAGTTCATGGACTTGTTGCAAGAACCAACTCGTTGATTATGAAGCGATAAAATGATGCAGTGATAAAGCGATTTGTGCTCACTTCATCAATTTATCACTTCATCATTCCATCGCTTTATCACTTCATCGCCAATCATTTCATAAAAATATGGGACTCAAACGCCGCCAAAGGGTAGAGCCGGAATTTAGCCTTGCAGCCATGATCGACGTGATCTTCCTGCTGCTGATGTTCTTTATGCTTACCTCCAACTTCGTCACCCCCAATGCACTCAACCTGCAACTGCCCTCCAGCACGTCAAAAAGTATGGCTTCCGCAGATTTGGCCGTTTCAGTCAATGCCGAGGGAAAGTTCTTTATTGACAGGACCCCTGTGGCTGTTGCCAATTTGGAAAGCGCATTGAAAGCAAAAATTAAATCCAGCAAACTGGATGCAAAAAACACCACCATTACCGTTGCCGCTGACAAGGCCGCATCTGTTGAAAACATGGTAATCATCCTCGAAGTGGCCAACCGATTGCGTTTAAAAACAATTTTGGCAACGGATCCACAAATGGACATCAAAAAGTAAGCACACTGAAAAGCAGAACAAACCTATATCCTGACCGAAATCTGAGATATTTGGAAAGGTTTGTGCAATTCGGCACGAGAATTCATCCCTGCTCAAAAAATATATTCAGATATGAAAGCCGTTGTAACTCAGGAAGAGAACCGCACTAAAGCAGCCATTGGCAGCACCTTGTTTCACGCACTGTTGCTTGCTTTGCTGTTTTTTTATGTGCTTCCAGCGCCTACCAATAATCCAGAAGTAAGCATCATAGAACTCGACTTTGGCGGCGGTGGCGGAGACAATGCCGCAGCCGGCGAACCCGATAAGGGCATGAACGATGACTACACTCCCCTAGGTGAAGAACCTGCTCCTACACCCTCGAAACCCACAGAGTCCGCACCGGATCCTGCCCCAACCCCGACCAAATCGAACACAACACCCCCGCCTCCTACGGCTACTTCGGATGATCCGGATGTTGCAGCCATGAAGCAACAAAAAGAACAAGATCGGAAAAAGCAGCAGGAAGCAGACCAGCAAGAACGCGCCCGGCAAGCAGAAGTGAACCGTCAGCAACAAGCGGCTGAACAAGTCAAACGCGACGAACAAGCCAAACGCGATAAAGTAAAAAACAATGCCGGCAGTGCATTTGGCAAACCTGGCAGCAGCGGACAAGGTGCTGGCGGTGGCGGCAAACCCGGCAATGGCGGCATCAATGGCGGAACCGGCGACAACCCGTTTGGCAAAAGTAGTGGCACTGGCGGCGGTACAGGTGGTGGCGACGGCACGGGTACGGGGGCGTCTATAGGTGGTGGAATAGGTGGGCGCAAGGTGGAAAGACGCGGCTCTATCAACGATAGCTCGCAGAAAAGCGGCAAAGTCGTCATCGAGGTCTGTGTGAACAGCAGCGGTACCGTTACGAGTGCCGACTACACCCAACGCGGCTCTACCACCAGCGACAGCGAACTAAAAAGCAAAGCTTTACAGGCGGCTCGTGGATATCGTTTTGCGCCCGCCACCGCCGATCAACAGTGTGGTACCATTACGTTTAACTTCACGTTGAAATAAAAGTAATCGTTTCACTTTGGAGATGATTACCATCACTTACAGCCTGGTAGGTTTTTTGAAACCTGCCGGGCTGTGTTTTTAGTGGTGCATACTTAGTAGCGATGAAAATTCAAAATCGCCCTACCTTTTCGCAGTAAAATGGATATTTATTCTCGCAAATCATACTGGAAGTGGTATTTAGCCGCAGGAGGGGCGCTCATCGTAATCCTTTCGTTGGCCTATACCCGCTATCTCGGCAATCAACTTGCCGAACGCGAAAAGCAGCAGGTAGAGCAATACCTCGAAGCCCAACGAACGCTGGCTAGTTCTGGCGGCGACCCTTACCAATCCTTTTATTGCGACATCAGTTTCCAACTCAAAGTGGTACAGGGCAACACCACCGTGCCCATCCTCTTACTCAACGAACGGGGCGGCATTGATGGCTATACCAACGTGGGTGAAGATGAAAACGACAGTATATCTACAGAGGCGTTGCAGCGTGTGTACAAAGGA
>JBBQSW010000126.1:0-9354 GCA_038213575.1 Chitinophagales bacterium
CCGTTTTTTCGGGGCGTTTTCCTGGAGAAAGACTTAAAAACGGACGCTGAATTTTTCAAGTTTTTGTTCAGTCAATTTGCTAAAGGCGACGTGGTAGTGCCTGAAAACGGTATGCAAGCCATTCCCGAACAAATTGCGGCCCACCTTGCGCCACATCAAATCAGGCTGAATACACCCGTCAAAAAAATAGTGGGCAAAACGATCCACCTTGAAAACGCGGAAACCATAACCGCCCATAAAATTGTGTTGGCCACCGATGCCAGCGCGACGGCTCATTTATTGGGAGAAACTCTAAATACGCCATTCAACGGCACGGACTGCCTTTATTTTACCTGCGACATTCCGTTCCATATTTTTGAAACATCGTACCTGATTATCAATGCCAATAAAGAGGAGTTGATTGACCACTTGGTCGTCTTGTCAGCGTTTGCGCCTTCGTACGCGCCCTCGGGTAAAACCTTGATTTCGGTGAGTCTCGTGGGTGAAAATCCGTACACCGAAAAAGACTTAATTGAGAAAGTACAAAAAGAGCTCCTCCAATGGTTTGGCGAAAAATATGCTTGGCAACACCTTCGCACCTATCGCATACCCGAAGCATTGCCACAATATTTTGAGTCATCAACTCCGTATAACTCCTTAAAAATCAATGATTTTATGTATCGTTGTGGAGACTACACCGCGTATCCTTCTCTAAATGCTGCCATGAAAACGGGGCGTGCGGTGGCGGAAATGTTGACAAAATAGTTTCACCATCTACATTGATGAAAGAAGCATTAAACATCGTTTGGTTTAAAAGAGATTTGCGGCTGCACGACCATGAACCCTTGAAAAATGCGTCAAATGCGGAGGGAGTAGCCACGCTCCTACTGTATCTTTTTGAGCCTTCCCTGATGCAGCATTACGACAGCGATATTCGGCACGGGCGGTTTGTGCACGAAAGCCTTTTGGACATGAATAGTCGTTTAAAAATCAATAATTTAGCCGTATTGATTTGTCACAACGAAGCCGATTTTATCTTTGAAACGCTGATTGAAAATTACACCATCCATACCGTTTTTTCGTACGAAGAAATAGGCACAAATGTTACTTACGCGCGGGATAAACAGTTAAAAAAACTTTTTAAAAAATACCAGATCACCTGGCAAGAAAGCCAGACGAGCGGTATCTATCGGGGCTTAAAAAACCGAAAAACGTGGAAAGCAGATTGGTATGATATTGCCAAAAAGTCCATACAAAATCCTGATTTAACAAAGTTAATATCACCCAACCCCTCCATTCCACCGTCCCTTGGTGACCTACTGCGGGGTGCGCCGCTGCCGGCTGAAATGACCGATCGCCACCCCAATTTTCAACCCGGCGGTGAAACGCCGGCTTGGAAGTACCTCAAATCTTTCCTTGAAGATCGGGGCAAAGCGTACATGAAAAGCATCTCAAAACCCGAAGCGGCACGGTTTCACTGTGGGCGTATTTCCCCCTATTTGGCGTGGGGTTGTTTGTCGAGTCGGCAAGTATTTCAATACGCCCAGTCCACTCCATGCAAAATAGGCCAGCGCAATCTGGAACAATTCCTGGATCGCCTGCGCTGGCGCGACCATTTCATGCAAAAATTTGAAAGCGAAGTCGAGATGGAGTTTCAAAATGTCAATGCGGCTTACGACCACTTGCGTTCCGAAACGGATGAAGCCCTTTTGCAAGCGTGGAAAGACGGCAAAACGGGTTTTCCCATCATGGATGCTTGCATGCGCTGCGTAAAAGCGACGGGTTACTTGAATTTTCGGATGCGGGCCATGGTGGTATCGTTTCTCACCCACGCGCTTTGGCAGCCGTGGCAAGCGGGCGTGGGTCATTTGGCGCAAATGTTTTTGGATTACGAGCCGGGCATTCATTTCAGCCAATTTCAAATGCAAGCAGGCGTAACGGGTGTGAATACGATTCGGATTTACAACCCCATGCACAATTCCGAAAAGCACGATCCCGAGGGTATTTTCATTCGAAAATGGGTGCCGGAATTACAAAATCTTCCCAACTATTTGATCCACGAACCGTCAAAAACACCCGCTTTGGAGGCGCAGTTCCACAGTTTTGACCTTGAAAAGGATTATTGTAAACCCATTATAGATTTAAAATCTGCCGCACGAAAAGCCAGTGATTCACTTTGGGCGGTAAAAAAAAGCGATGAAAGTAAGCGGAATGGGAAGCGCATTTTAGCGAAGCATGTTATTCCTACTGCACCCAATTCTGCGTGGCTGCCAACCGCTCACTAAACGCAGCGGTATGATAGTCACGCTCACGATTGGGCTCAATCAAATCAAATAAACAATCTAAACTTGACTTCATTTTTGTTGGTATTCATCTAATGTTCACCTTTGATGCGATCTAACGATGGCATCATGATTTATAAATACTTCGAAGAATCTCGGCCAACCCAAATCATTGAAATCAGTGCAACTTACACACCGCTTACTCCTTCACCAACTTCAACACCTGTAGCCCCTGCGCCCCGCGCAACTGCACGAAATACAGCCCTGAAGCCATATCCCGCAGGTCGAGCTCCTGCGTAAATCGGCCCGAGCCAGTCTCAACTGCTGGATACACGCGAAGCTGATGCCCCAAACAGTCGAATAGGGCAATGCTCACTTGCTCTGCCCTTTGCAGGTTCAATTCAAGCACGGCTTTGCCAGCGGTAGGGTTGGGCGACAGCTGCGCCTCAATGTTGCTTTGCAGCGGAATTGAAGTCGCTACTGTCAGCTGATATGGCGGCAAAGAAATTTCATCCACCCAGGCGTGGTCAGTCCCTGCACTGACAATTTCGTCTTTTTGATATACCCAACTGAGCTTGTGGATGCCTGCGCTGAGCGGGTACCCCACTTCGCCCCAGGGCACATCGCCGCTCCAGGCCTCAACTTCCACATCATCTATTAGGAAACGGAGAAAATCATAGTCCTGCTCTGAGCTGACTTTTCGGGCGAAGCTGATGGTGCCGTCGGCCGTGAAGTCGAGCCGCAGGTTCATCACCGATTGCTGGCTGTGGGTAATGATGCCCGAAAGCGAGGAAAAAGCGCCGGTATAGGCATCGCTGGAGGTGGTGAGCCAAGGCATGTTGCCGCTCATATTCCAAGGATAGCTGCTGTAGTTGTTGGTTTCGAAAGTCTCCAGGATGGCGTTGATGGAATATGGGCCATAGTTTTTGGCTGCGGCATAATTGCCCGCTTGCACGGAATAGCTGAAATTGGCCGACACCGCCTGCGGGGCATTGTTGGAAACGGTAACCATAAAAATGGCATCTGCAGTGCCCGTCATCGAATCCAATGAGCCCAAGGCTACCGCGCTACTGATGCTCAACCAAGGTGAATCGCTGATCAGTTGACCGATGGCATCCGGGCTTTTACTGTGCCCGATATTGAGGTTTTTTATCGTGACCATAGCTATTTCACCAGATTCGAGGCGCTTGTTGCCGTTCCCGCCCAGCGCGTCAGAGATTTGGAAATCGCCCAGGGCCAGTTCGGGGGCATGCAGTTGGACCTGCAAGTTGGCGTCAAATGTTTGCCCGTTGTTGAAATCCAGGTGCAGTTTAAAAATGACTATATGGCCGTCGGCAGTGTAGTCGTTTACTTTAAAGGCGAAAGCAGCCAGTTGCTCCACAGCAGCGCCCGCGCTGATGTCGCCGAACACGGCAGCATCGTCTGTGATGCTCACATTAAGGTCGGCCGTTTCCAACGTGGCGCTGGTAGCATTGGCCACCAGGTCGCCCAAGTTGGACAAGGTCAGGTTGAGCGCTATGGTTTCGCCATAATCTGCCAGCTGATTGTTGTTGCCCGCAGCATCGTCGATCACGACAGATTGGTTGACTACAAAAGCGCCAGCGCCGGGAAGAACAACAACATTGCCCTGGTAGGGAATGTGGTTGAACTGGGTAGCGGTGACCATCAGGTTGCCGACGGAAGCCAATGCCGGGAATTCCAGTACCGCAATACCGCCAGATATGTTCGCTACGGCCAATGTCTGGCCCTGCCAGTACAAGCTGATCAAAGCGCCTTCCACATCACAGGCAACGTCAAGGCTTGTTGCGCCGATCAATAATTGGTTGGTATGGGTTGCCAACAAAGGCATGGGCAAGGCTGTCCGCGGCAACGTAGTAGGGTCGCAGAACGGGTTCCAAACATCGGCCATGTCAATGCCGCCTTGCCCGTAAGCGGCGATCATCAGGGCGTTGCCAAAGGTGGCCATGCCACCCAGTTTGGGCGTCAGGGCGATGCCATCGGCATCCAGCAGGTATTGGTTCATGCCGTCCTGGCCTTCCATGGGGGGCGACCAGCTTTGAAAATCGCTGGAAAAGTAGCCAGCAATGCCGCCCCAGGCTTCACCGCTGGTCGCATCGCCTGCCCGTTGCAGGGCTTCACCGAGGCAGTCGCCGCCGCCATTGTTGGTAAAATTGCCCGCGCAGCAGGCCACCGCAATCACGATGGGGTAGCGTTGCGCATTGCGCAGGGTAGCTACCGCCGTTGTGCTGAAATTGCCGCTGGCCAGACCCTGTTCCCAGCCGTGGCCAGTGTAATTGTACAGGCTGACCCCACGGGTGTTCATGAGTTGGGTCAAATCGTCGCTGACAGGGTTGCCAGGCTTGTCGGCGGTTTCGTCGCCAGGAGTTGGGGAAATGGCAGATTGGTCGCCGTCATAGAATTCCCAGTATTTTTCGAAGCCATCGGCGAGGTGCTTGGCTTTCCATTCGTTGCCTTGATCATAGTCGGCTTGGCCGTCGTCACCAAAGCCCTGACCCTGATCGGAGGTAGAGGCCATGCCTGTGGCGCACCAATTGAGGTCGACATCAGCGAGGGGCGTTTTTTCATAATCGAGGTTGCGGTTCACCATGATGCGCAGTTGCGCTTCGGTGGCGGCATTGAAGCGGCCTACAAATATCTCCGGATAATGGTCGTTCCCTTCCTGATATCCCAAGCAGTTGTCGCAAGAATAGACGCTGCCAGGGCGGACCATAGGCGTTAGGGCATACTCGTCGCCCACCAGCAATAGATAGGTGATGTGGTGTTCATCGTAAAAATTCTGGACATAATCATACAGTGCAGCAGGGGTGCCGCCAGTTTCAGAGGCTGGAACAACGGTGGTGTGGATGCCCATTTGCCGCTTCCAGGCCACAAATGGCTCCAGGGTTGGGATAAAATCGTCTTTGGCGATCACCAGCATTTCCTCCGGCTCGGCCATGCCGCTGTTTTGGTCGGGGAATTGTGGCTCGTAGTTCAGGAACAGCTTTTGGTACAATTGTTTGAAGGGGGTGGAGATTGCCTGCTCCCGCTTGGACGCCACTTCGTTTTCGCCCTGGCCGCCAATATGATAGACCCGCAAGGTGATGTTGGCATATACCCGCAGCACTTTAGTTGCCGGGTTGTATTGCACGGGATAGATCCAAAGCGCTTGTCCGCGCGCATCACGCAGCACGAACGGCTGCTTCAACTCCGCCAATTGCCCAGGAAAAAAGGCATCGCGCTTGTACAGCGCGCGATATTCGTACGGCACGGTAGCGGGATCGACATTGCGCAACAAGTTGCCTTTGGAAGGGGCCACCGCCACGTTGGGGTAGTCTTTATATTCCGATGAAACAATCTCCACGGCCATGTTCCCGGTGTTAGGGATCATCAGCGAGCTGGCGAATTTGGGCAAATCTGGTGCTCCAGCCTCTAACAACGGCGTTCCCGCTTCCATGCTGATAATGACAGCCGCGCCTTCGGGCGTGCTCACTGTATTTTTTTTGATATTAACCAGGTGCAGGCTGAGCGTGGTTTCGGTTTTCGATTTAGACAGCACGGAGATACGTGCCTGACTGAAAACAGCGCTCAGGGAAAAGCAGCAGAGCAGGAGGGTAAGAAGTTGTTTCATAAAATGATAAAGTGATTGGGTGATGAAGGAAGGAAGTGATTATCGGCTAATAATGATTTTCTGGCGTTGGTTGCCATTTTGCAGCATGTACAGCCCTGCGGGCAAATCCAGTACGGGCACCATTATTTTTGAATTTGCCAAAATACTGCCTTGCCACGCTAACCGCCCGTTGGCATCGAGCAGCCGAGCGTTGGTGGCATTTTGCCCCTGATTTTCCAAGTACAAAACAGCATTCGCCGGGTTGGGGTATACCAGCATAGACGTGGCTACAGGCGCTGCGGTTCCCAGGGTTCCGGGCGTGTGCAGGCTGAAATACACATTCAAAAAATTGCCGGCATTGCCTTCTTCATACACCTTGAATGCGACCCAGGCAGCCCCTGGCGCATTGCTGGGCTGCACGATAAGTTTCAAATACGCTTGAATGGTATCCTGCACAACGTTCATCAAGCCATTGCCTGGGATGCCGCTGTAACAGGTGCCGTAATCACACAAATCAATGTCCCAAGCCGCCGGAATATTTGATTCAATAAGCCTCCAATGTAACTGCAGGCTGCTGCCGCCTGGATTGACGAAGTGGATGTAGCACTCGTTCGCTTGGTTGAACGCTACTTCCTGTTGGAGCAAAGCATTTGGACTTGCAAAGAATGTTTGAGCAAACGAGGTGTTTGCCAAACAAAGAGACAGAAAAAGCAGGTTTTTTACGCGCATGCTTACCATAAATTCCGAAGGTGTTTTTTGCTTACAATTAGGGAAGGTACGCTGCGTTCCGCTAGGTTTTTACAGGGGTAGGAAAATGTTTTGGTAATAATTGGACAAAAAAGTGTTTAGTATAGCCCAACAATGCACCAACCAATACAATCCAAACCGTTCATTCTGTCGGCAAAAGCCGATTCCGGGAAAAGTCACACCCCTGTCGGCGAAAGTAAAAATCGGGTGGGTTGATTATCTTTGCAACCATGAGCCGTATGGCCTTGAAGTATTTGCTGAGAGGTGACCTCATGATTAGCGTGGAATTTAGCGCAAAGGTCGCCTCTAGCATTATGGCGTTAACGTAACTTAATGGGCAAAACTAAGGCTTACTGCCGATAACGCGCTAAACGCTGCGTTATGGAAGGGAAGCAAAAGTTCGTCAGGAATATCTTGGAAGGGTAATGGATTCCAAAGTGGCGGGTGGTAGAAGCGGTCAAGGTGCTGTCGCGCCAAATATAGCTGTCACAGACGAGGGCCGCAACTTTCCCTACACGCAGCCTTTGTTCTATCGACGGGCGCGGCGGTGATCCCTTCAGCTGTTCCCCAGCATCCTTCCCAATACCGCCTCATCGGCTGCCTCAAAAATCGGTTTGTGGTAGCGGTGTAGCTTGACGAGGAGGTGTAAGAGGCTTTCCTTTTCTCCCGCTGTCAAGTCCAGCTACCACTGTCTCCGCCAGTTTAGGGAGGCTGATTAGTACCGACTCAAAAGCTTTGCGCCGCCCAAAGATGCCACGCCCGAAAACATTTTCACCATCAGTTCCAATTCAATCATCAAACAGTGGAACTACGCACAAGGTTTCACACTCAAACGCCTGATAGACAATGGTTTTTGGAACCTGCCTTTTTCCCGAAATATGCTCAACAACCAATTAGACAGGTTCAGCGACAACTACGACGGCCAACAGACGGACGAAAGAAAACGCACCCTCGGCATCCTGAGCCAGGAAATCGAAAACAAATTGCGCTTCGACTGGAACGAATACATCGGCTACTGGAAATTTTCAGCGGGTGCGGGTCTTCAATACGTCAAATACAACAATGATTCCTACACGCAATTGAGCCCACAAATAGTGGATTCTTTGGGTAATGTCCTTCAGCCAGCGCTTGAATTTCGCTTCAAAACGGCCATCAACTTTGTCTAATATGGCTTCTTTGGGCAGGTCAGCCGCAGTATTTTCGATAATCGCCTGGCAGTGTCGGCCGGCTTGCGCGCGAATGGCAACAGCTTCACCACCGATGGCAATAACATTGCAAAAACGCTCAGCCCACGCCTGAATGCATCTTTTGCTTTGGCCAAACAATGGAACCTGAACGCCAATATTGGTTCTTACACCAAAATCGCGCCTTACACGGCGCTGGGTTACCGCGACAACAACAATAATCTTGCAAATACAGACGTGCCTTACACACGCTGCAATCGCTATGTTACGGGGTTAGAATATTTGCCTTCCAAAACTTTGAGCCTGACCGTGGAGGGTTTTTACAAACAATGCAGTGATTTTTTGGTGCGCGATTTGAGCGGCATTTCCCTGCCAATCTGGGTGGTAATGGCGGCATCGCTGGCAATGAAAAAGTGGTCGGCGGCGGCAAAGGCGAAGCCTATGGCATCGAACTGTTCGCGCAACAAAAACTGTGGAAAAATTTCTTTTTTGTCGGTGCTTACACGCTTTTTTAGTCAAAATTCAGCGGAAAAGACGGCCAATTGGTCTCATCCAATTGGGATAGCCGCCATTTGGTAAGTTTGATTTTGGGCAAAAAAATCCGCCGCAACATCGAGCTGGGCGTAAAGTACCGCTTTTACGGAGGCTCACCTTACACCCCTTTAGACGAGGACACGAGCCGCCAAAACTACGGCACCATCGGCACGGGCACCGAAGATTTCAGCCGACTGAACGCACAACGCCTCCGCAATTTCAGCCAATTGGACATCCGTATTGACAAAAAGTGGAACTCCAAACACACTACTTTTGACCTGTATTTGGACGTGACCAATCTTTTGGCAACCTCCAATCCAGCGATCCCAAGTTATACTTTCAAGCGGAAGGCGGATAACTCGGGTTTTGAAACTACGGATGGGCAGCCTTTGCGTGTAGACGGCTCGAACGCAATTCCATACATCTTGCCGCAGGAAAAAGGTTCGGCTTTGCCAAGTATTGGGTTTATTTTTGAGTTTTAGAACTTGTTGGGATTCCCATTATTGGCCGCTTTTACTCCAAAGTGAACACGCCACCGCCCAAAAAAGAAGGCCAAGTGGGGCGACTTAAAAAATACGGTGACCGTTTTTCAGCCCAAAGCCCTAACCCAGCACTCAAAATGCTATATGATATTGGCAAAATCGCCCCCTAATTCTTCACGAACCATTTGTCTTTACAAACCCGATAAAAATGTCCAGTTGTCTATCAATCAATCTCGATAAAAACCTTGGGATAGTTCGTAGCCTATACCTGCCGAATAAACCAAATTCAAGAAATTAACACTTTCACAGTATTGGCAAACGAGTCGGTATGCAAATTTTACCACGTTGGTTGGATTAAACCCATGCAGATCGGCCCATATCTTGCCTATGTAGAAAATCTAACAGCCCTCTATTGAAAGCAACAGATCGGTAATAAACGCGACTAGTGCGAACGCGAATGTAGCGAAACATAGCAACCCAAGATAATCCCAAGGGTCATTAAACAACGACGAACGCTTTGCCCCGGCAGGCGTGCTCGC
>JBBQSW010000127.1:0-9313 GCA_038213575.1 Chitinophagales bacterium
AAGGGGAGTTTGACCTGCTGAGTCAATAATTTCTTTATTTACAACAAATTATGCACTCAGCAGGACAAACTCCCCTTCAGGGGTAGGGGGCACGAACCGGCACCGAAACAGATTTCAAAACGCTCTTCCAATCACCAATCACCAATCACCAATCACCAATCACCAATCCACCAATCACCAATCACCACCATGCACCCGCCCACCATCCTAATGCTTGACAACTTCGACTCCTTCACCTACAACCTCGTGGACTTTTTTCGCCAACTGGGTTGTGAAGTGAAAGTGTATCGGAATACGGTTGAACCTGAAACACTTGCACAAGTCGAGTTCGACCTGCTGGTGCTCTCACCCGGCCCTTCGGTGCCGCGCAACGCCGGGAATATGATGCAGATTATCGGGCGTTTCCACCGCGAAAAACCCATCCTTGGCGTATGCCTGGGTCATCAGGCGCTCATCGAGTTTTTTGGCGGAACGCTTGCAAACATCGCCCCGGTACATGGCAAGGCTGTGAGCATCGAGCACGATGGCCGCGGTATTTTCACCAGACTGGAGCAAGGCTGCGAGGTGGCGCGTTACCACTCCTGGGCAGGGGACGCCATCCCTTCTGAATTTGAGGTCAGTGCCCGCTCGGGTGATGGGGTGGTGATGGCCGTGCGCCACAAACGCCTGCCGATTGAAGGCATCCAGTTCCACCCGGAATCGGTGCTTTCCATGAAAAACCAGGTCGGAATGCGTATGCTGCGCAACGTCGTGGAAGGTCGCATGGCTGCTGGAAACCGCATTTATCACGAACTTTCCAATACGCTCCAAACCGGCGCTCCCATTTTAAAAGAAAACCTCCGTTCGTTTCTAAAGGCCATTCAAGAGGGCCAACTTTCCGACGACCAAAAGCAAATCCTGCTCGTTTCACTCAGTCACAGATTGCGCAACGCCGATGAGTTAGCCAATTTTGTGACCGTGCTGATGGAGTTCGCCTCAACACCTCAACACCTCAACACCTCAACAACAACCGACCTCTGTGGCACTGGCGGCTCCGGCCTCCCGCGTATCAACACTTCCACCCTCGCCAGCCTGCTTTTAGCGCATTGCGGATTAAAGATTGCCAAACACGGCAACCGCGCCGTAGCAGGGCGCTATGGCAGTTTCAACCTGCTGGAAAGTCTGGGTGTACCTGCCAAATTCGACCCGGAACATGCCGCTAAAACCTTGGAAGAAATCAACCTCGCCTTTGTGTTTGCGCCCGACGTACATCCTGTTTTCAGACATTTTGCAGCCATTCGGGCTAAAATGGGCGTACCTACTGTGTTCAATGCACTGGGACCTTTGGTCAATCCATATTTGCCTGAACGCCAATTCATTGGAACGGCTTTCGCAGACCTGATGGATGTGATTTTTGAAACGGGGATAAAAATGGGCAAACAACACCTCATCGTCGCGCGCGGCTGGGACGGGCTAGATGAAATTTCGGTCAGTGCCCCCACGCGAATACTCGAATACAGGGACGGCAAAAAACAAGATTATGAAATCACGCCCCAGGATTTTGGCCTCACTACCCTACCCTTCGAGGCCGTGAGCGCGGCCAATCCGGAGCAATGCCTCGCCATTGCCCGGGAGATGCTGGCAGGCACACCCAGTACTGAACATTACAAACTGGTGGCAGCAAATGCCGCCTTTGTGTACACCAAATTCATAGAGGATATTCCTTTGACTGATGCTTACAAGAAGATGGAGCAGTTGATTTTTGAAGGGGTGATGGGGCAGGTTTTGGACAAGTATGTAGCCCGGAACTCCGTTCCGGTAGTATAAGTAGCCCGGAACTCTGTTCCGGAAGTATAAGTAAACCGGGACTCCGTTCCGGTATCAAATAGACCGGAACGGAGTTCCGGCCTACAAATTTGAATATGAACATCTTAGCCCAAATCGTCGAATCCAAAAAGCGCGAAATCGAGGCGTTGTACAAACAGTATGATTTGCGCGAACTTCAAAGCGGGTGTGGCACAAGTGGTAGCACGGCCATTAGGCCGTCGGGACAAAGGGCGTTTACGCCCTTGTTATTGCAACGCTGCGCCGTAAACGGCGCAAGTCCCGACAGCCTAATGGCCGTGCTACCACTTGTGCCCCACCCGCTGGTTCCACCATTCTACCAACGCCTCGCCGAAGCCCGCGCCGCCCAGAAGCCCTTTTTCATCACCGAATTCAAGCGAAAAAGTCCCTCTGAAGGCTGGATCCATCAAGATGCTGATTTGCCCACGCAAATCCTGGCCTATACACAAGCCGGCGCAAGTGCCATTTCCATCCTGACTGATGCACCATTTTTTGGCGGCTCCTACGATGATTTGAACCGAGCGCGGTCGGTAGTCAACAATCAAAAGTCAAAGGTCGCCCCCCCGCTCCTGCTGCAAAAAGATTTCATCCTCGATCCGCTCCAAATCTACCTCGCAAAACTCCACGGCGCTGATCTCATTCTGCTCATCGCCGCCATTCTGGAGCCCGAACAATTGGATGATCTGAAAAAAACCGCCGAATCTATTGGCTTGGGGGTTCTGGTGGAAGTCCACGACGTTGAGGAATTAGAAAAAATTCAACATCTTGATTTTCAAGTACTTGGTATCAACAATCGCGATTTAAAAACTTTCCGGACCTCCCTCAATCGAGTCAATACCTTGACAAACCAAGCGGGTGGAAGGTTCATCATTGCCGAATCGGGCGTACTGGACTACCGTCATTTTCAGATGGTGAAGGATGCGGATGGTTTTTTGATCGGAACGGGTTTGATGCGCGAGAGTAAGGAGGAAAAGGACTTCAGTCTAATGAACCATTTCCAGAGCGGGGGAAAGTTATTGTTCAAAGCCTGTGGCATTCGGACGGCGCAAATGCTTGCCAAACTAACCCGTCCTACGGCTTCAAGCCGTAAGACGGGTTTGCCAGATTTCATCGGAATCAACTTCTCCCCCCTCAGCAAACGCCAGGCAGATGCACAAAACTGTGAGGTTTTTAAAACCTCGCAGGTTTCAAGCGTTATGGCCGTTTTTTACAAAAACACCGAGTCCGAAATCCGGGAAACGCTCCAAAAACACCCCTTCAAAACGATTCAACTATATGCAGGCGATGTTTCACCCGAGTTCGTGCGCAGTCTAAAAATCCGAGTCATTTTGGCCGTAAAAGTGAGCGATGGTCTTACTTGGAGTGAGACCATCGCTACACTCATCCACCCTTACGCTGCCGATGTGGACTGCTTCATCCTCGATGGCGCAAACCCTGGCAGCGGAGAACGCATCGGTACAGAAATCCCTGCGGACTTCCCCTACCCTTTTTTACTCGCCGGCGGTTTGCATGAAGGCAATTTAGAGGCTGTTCTAGCGTATAAAAACTGTATCGGCGTAGACATCGCCTCAGGGATCGAGACAGAAGGGGAAGTAGATTTGATAAAAATCGGGCAGATTGCTCAAGGCTTGGTCGCGCTATCTTTGCCGCATGATATTCCAGATCGTCTTTAACCTTTATCCCTACCAAAATTCCATCCTGTTGCCCTCGGCGAATGTCGTGCAATTGAGCAAGGACGGCCAATTGTCGCACCTCGTGCAACGCGCCACCCCAACCACCGTGGGCGCTTATGGACTTGAACCTGGCGAAGTGGAATCGCGTCTTTTCGAGCTTATCGAGCTGCTCACGCCCAAATCTTTGGAATCGAAATACAAGCCACCCAAAGCCAAAACCTGGCCTACACTGGCTCAATTATTGGCAGATCCTGCCACCAAACCTGTGGTAGAGCGGTTCATTTTTAGCAAATTAGACGTTTTTTTCAGCGAAATAACCCAGCACCAGCTGCCGCTTACCCTCGATGCCGCACACAGGAGCCTGGCAAAAGACGTGCTGTTGCACTGCCCTCAGGACGATCTCATACCGCACCTTTTTTTCAAAAAAACGCCGGGCGCAGGGATTGAATACAAACTTCGACTCGGCACAGAATCGGAGCACTGGGACATTTGCACACATGACGTGAGTCCCGTTACAAACACAGATCCGGCCTGGATTTTGGACAGGCACACCTTGTACCGGGTTCCAGGAATCAATGGAAATATGGTAAAACCTTTCCGTCAAAAAGATGCTGTGATGATCCCGCCCGACAAGGCCCGAACTTATTTTCGACAGTTTATTGCCAAAAGTGTGCACCGCAGTCATGTGGATGCAGAGGGGTTCCGGGTAGAAAGGGCGGATCAATTGCGCGCCACACGCCTCGAAGCGACCGAAAACATACTGGAAAAACGCTGGTTTCTAAAACCCGTTTTTGAATACGATGGAGCAGAATTTGCGTTCGGAGAACGCCGCGACCGAGTCACTTCGCTCGATGTTCCCGCCGATGAGGAAGGCGAAATCACGGTACACCTTATTTGCCGGGATGTATCTGCCGAGCAGGAACGAGCCGATTGGTTGAAAAATAGGGGGCTGACAGAATCAAACCATCTTTTTGCCGCCGACACCGAAAATCACCTCGATGGACTGCTCCGATGGATCGCCCAACACCGCAGCGAGATCGAAACAGCGGGTTTCACTTTGGCAGCACCCCAAATAGAGGGCAAAACCATCGCATTGACCACAGGTGAACTTCGACTAAATTCTCAGGCAGCAGGCGATTGGTTTGATGTGCAAGGAAAGATTCAAGTGGGTGCATACAGCTTCCCTTTCCAACGACTTTTGCCTTACCTGCGTCGGCACGACCCCTACTTTCCCTTACCTGATGACACTTATTTTCTGATTCCAGCGGAGTGGTTTGCCCGTTACACGGATCTTGCCTCTTCCATCCAGGAGCAAGACGATACTTTGAGATTGCCCAAAGCGCTTTACACGCTTTTACAATTTGCCGAAGTAGATACGGCTGCTTCGGAATGGCCCATCATTGAGCCGGAAAATATTGATTATCAACCTTCTGAAAACCTGAAAGCCGCTTTGCGTCCTTATCAATTGGCCGGAGTGAAATGGCTCATAGGCCACTGTCAGCACGGCCTGGGTGCTTGCCTCGCGGATGATATGGGCCTGGGTAAAACCCTGCAAACCATTGCTACCCTACTATGGGCCAAGGAAAATCTGGTTTTCAAAAACGGCCAGGAATCTCCAAGCGCAGTCGGTCAACTGGATATTTTTTCGGCGCATCGCGAGGCATTGCGCCCGCTCAGCGCACTCGTCATTTTGCCCGCTTCGCTGGTGTTCAACTGGCAACGCGAGTTGTTGCAGTTCGCACCCAGCCTTTTTGTTTATGCGCATGTCGGTCCCAATCGGCAAAAACACTTGAGTACGCTCAGTACACACGATGTGGTGCTTACCACTTACCATACAGCGCGGCAGGATTTGACTTTGCTGGAAAAAGTAGGGTGGCAATTCATTGTATTGGACGAAAGCCAACAAATCAAAAACCGAGAATCGGATATTTCCAAAGTGGTACGTGGACTGCGTGGCCGGCACAAAATCTCTCTTTCGGGCACGCCCATAGAAAATTCACTGGCGGACCTTTGGACGCAGATGGAATTTATCAATCCCGCCACCTTGGGCACCTACCCGGCGTTCCGGGATCAGTTCCAGACACCCATTGAACGACAAAACGATGAGCGGGCAAAATCACGGTTGTTCAGTCGGGTGCAACCGTTTTTCTTGCGACGCACCAAGGAGGAAGTCGCGCCCGAGTTGCCGCCTTTGAGCAGCCAGGTTTTTTACTGTGAAATGGCGGAAGCTCAACGAAAGCGGTACGAGAAAGTCAAATCAGCCGTGCGCAACGAAATCCTCGCGCTGTTTGACGACCCCAAGACACGAATTCAGGCATTACAGGCCCTCCTGCGTTTGCGCCAATTGGCTTGTCACCCCATACTGGCAGATGGAGAATACCCAGGCAGCAGCGGGAAGACCGAAGATGTTTTGGCGCAATGGGACCTTGTGCGTCGCGCAGGGCATAAAGTGCTGTTTTTCAGTGCGTTTGAGCAGCATTTGCAAATTTTTAAGCGCAGCTTGGAAGCTGAAAAAACGCCATTTGCCTGGCTGACGGGCGATACGTCCATGCCCGATCGTGCCCGCGCCGTGGAGCGCTTCCAAACCGACGCGACGGTGCAGGCCTTCCTGATGACCCTTGGCGCGGGCGGCGTGGGCCTTAATCTGACCGCCGCTGACTATGTGTTCATCCTCGACCCCTGGTGGAATCCGGCCAAGGAAGACCAGGCGGTAGCTCGTGCCCACCGAATTGGGCAAGCGCGTCCGGTGACGGCATTGCGCTTCATTGCTCGAGATACGGTGGAGGAAAAAATCATGCTGCTACAAGAAAGCAAGCGACAACTCAGTCGAGATCTTTTTGCCGCCGGAGCGGAATTCCCTGCTTGGGATCGGGAGGATTTGGAGATGATATTAGGGTAAAGTCAATCCTCCCGCCCATACGTCGCATGAAACACCGTAGCAGCCGCGGCAGCCCCCAGCAAAGTACCTATGAGGTACACCCCAATATCATCCCAAGCGAACATGCCTGCTACCGAGGCGCCGAGGGCAATGGCAGGGTTAAAAGCGCCGCCACTGAGTCCACCCAGTGCATAGTTCGCGGCCAACATAGTGAACCCAATGGCTATCCCATAGTGCGAATTGCTGGCATTCGAGCGAGTAGTCGCAACATTCAGCACCACATACGCCAAAGCGAAAGTCCCAAGGAATTCGGCCAGTACTACGCACATCGCTTGTTCATTCACACGCGCTGCGATTTCTCCCCCATTTCCACAATCATGGAGAAAAACACCGATGGCTGCTGCAAAAACACTTGCAATCAATTGAGCTATAACATAGTAGAGTGCATCCCCGCGATCAATCTTGCCGCGAATCAGCACCGCCAATGTGACGGCAGGGTTGTAGTGCCCTCCTGAAATATGTCCACCTGCATAGATCATGGCCAGATACATGCCCGCGATGGCGAGTGGTGCCATGGGTAGGATACTTGGGTTGTTATTGGCCAATACGACCGTGAGCACGAGGAAAAAGGTGCCGATGAATTCTGTCAAGTACTTTTTCATCTTATTTCGCTTAGAATGACCTTGAAAAAATGAATTTTGCGGGCTAAAAGTAATTTGCATCTACTACTATGTTCAAAAACACTTTCTTACTCTTTCTCCTGGCAATGAATATCGCCTCTGAAGTCTCGGCTCAAAACCAAATCCTAACCCCCGAATTGCTCTGGAAAATCGGGCGCTTGGGCCTTGAATGTGTCTCGCCTGATGGCCAATTGGCCGTTTATGGGGTGCAACGTTACGATGTGGCAGCCAACAAAGGTAGCCGCTCCCTTTACACCCTCCATTTGACAACCGGTGAAACACGACGGCTTACCGATTTTGAAAAAACAAGTGGCGATGCCGAATTCCACCCAAGTGGTCAGAAGATTGGCTTCCTGATGGATGGGCATTTGTACGAGGTTGGCCTGAACGGGGTCTTGCCCCCCACTAAAGTCAGCGACCTGGAAATCAATGGTTTCCATTATTCACCCGACGGAAAGCAAATCCTTTTTTGCAAAGATGTGAAACTGGACAAAACATCTGGGGAATTGTACCCCGATTTCCCCAAAAACACGGCTAAAATAGCGGACGGATTGTTTTACCGCCACTGGAAAAGCTGGCATGACTACGCTTACAGCAACGTTTTTTTCGTGGGTTTGGCCGATGGGAAGTTTGCCGGAGAGCCTAAAAACATCCAAAACGAGCGCTTCGACTCGCCGCTCACGCCCGACGGCGGTATGGAACAAATCACCTGGAGCCCCGACGGGCGTTTTATCCTTTACACCTGCCGCAAACTGAATGGCACCGAAGAGGCACAAAGCACAAATTCTGACCTATACGCTTACGAAGTCTCTTCTGGAAAAACCTTGAACTTCACGGAAGACCTGCGCGGTTATGATCGCGACCCGGTGTTTTCGCCCGACGGACATTATCTCGTTTGGACAAGTCTGGCCACCCCAGGCTATGAAGCCGACCGTCCGCGCCTGATGATGCTGGACACGCGCACCCAACAGCGCGACGAACTCACCCTCGGCTGGGCCTTTGAGGCCAACAACCCCACCTGGGCTGCCGACAGCAAATCGCTTTATTTTACTGCTGCGGAAAATTTCACCCAACAGATTTACCAAATCAATATTACGGACAAGAAGATACGCCGCATCACCACGGGGACGCACGACTATACTTCCCTCAAACTGGCTGGGAATCAACTGGTCACGACCCGAATCTCCATGGTGAATCCTGCAGAAATATTTGTGGTGAACCCCCAAAATGGAGCTGCTACGCAGCGCACATTCGTCACCGACGACATCTGGAAAAATCTCGCCAAACCCACCGTGGAACGCCGCACCGTAAAGACTTTCGACAGCAAGGACATGAATGTTTGGTATGTGCTGCCGCCCAATTTTGATCCGAACAAAAAATACCCAACTTTGGTGTATTGTCAGGGTGGGCCCCAATCTGCACTTTCTCAGTTTTTCTCTTACCGTTGGAATATTGCACTCATGGCCTCGCAGGGATATATTGTCGTGGCGCCATGCCGTCGCGGAATGCCTGGTTCTGGCGCCGCCTGGAATGATGCCATTACCGGGCGCTGGGGCGATGCAATGAAAGACTATCTCTCCGCGACCGATGCTGCGGCCAAAGAACCCTTTGTGGATGCTTCGCGCATGGGAGCTGTGGGCGCAAGTTTTGGCGGCTACGCAGTGTATTGGCTAGCGGGCAATCACAACAAACGATTCAAAACCTTCATCTCCCACTGTGGGCTGTTCAACCTTGAAAGTTTCTATGGAACTACGGAAGAAGTGTGGTTCCCAAACTACGATTTCGAAGGTGCATACTGGCAAAAGGACACGCCAAAAATGTATCTGAACGACAGTCCCCACCGCTTTGTGCAAAATTGGGACACACCTATTTTGGTCATTCACAATGAATTAGACTTCCGTGTGCCCTTTGGCGAAGGAATGCAGGCGTTTCAGGCCGCCCAGCTGAAAGGGATACCTTCGCGTTTTCTGAGTTTCCCCGACGAAGGCCACTGGATGAGCAAGCCACAGAATTCGATGGTGTGGCAGAAGGAGTTTTTTGGGTGGCTGGATAAGACGCTGAAGTAAATGTCCAATGTCCAACAAGGAATGTCCAATGTCCAAGTGGGTGATTCGCTTGGACGCTCACAGTGACCTAGTGGCAGGGGCACGAAGTCTTTGATAGTTTGGTCAGATTATTTTGAGATGAGACTAGGCGCGACGAAGGATTGTAGCGGGCTCTCCATGACTGAGGCGCAACAAAGTATCAGTTCAAAAGAG
>JBBQSW010000128.1:0-9271 GCA_038213575.1 Chitinophagales bacterium
GTTGAAACAATTCAATGGCCGTTTCATCCACTAAAGCACCAACGGCTTCCCAGTCCGGGGTTTTGTTTATCTGACGCAACACGGCATCCATGATTTCTTCCTGGCGACCGACGACGAGTACTTGAATTCTGCTGAGCATGAGTTACTGATTTTCTAAAACAAATTCTTCGACGGCCCTGCGGCTGCGGGGCGTGATTTCACGGGTACGGAAGGGCTCTTCCAATTGTTCCGGTTCACCAAGAAACCCCAGCGCGATGACGCACACATCTTCTTCATCCTCCGATAACTGGAACGTTTCTCTGAGTTTTGCGGGGTCGTAACCCGCCATGATATGTCCATAAATGTTCATTTGGGTGGCTTGGAGCATAAGATGGGCATTGGCCATTCCGGTGTCGTGCATGGCGTGCCGGTTAGGTTTTCCATTTTTGGCAAAGGTTTTTTTAGCCGTACACAGCAACAACGCGGCGGCATTTTTGGCCCAGGGTTGGTTTCCGATCAGGAGGCATTCCCATAATTGATCGAAAGCAAGCGTACCCTTCAATCCATATCGGTAACGCCAGGGTTGTTCGTTAACAGAAGAAGGAGCCCATGAAGCCGCTTCAATGAGCGTAAGTATGTGTTCTTCGCGGAGGCTTTGGTCGGAAAAAGCCCGCGCACTCCAGCGATTTTTGATTAAATCAATGACTGGTAGGCGCGTTACTGCTGTTTTTATCATGATGATTGGTTTATTGGTGATTGGTGACTGGTGGATTGGTGGATTGGTGACTGGTGGACCGATTGTTACAGAATAACTTATTGAACAGCAATTGGTTCACTGGGGGAGGGAGCATTCAAAAATCTGTGTCAACTGCCGGTTACACTGGTTATACCCCCTTAAGGGCAATGTCATTGAATTAAGACCCTGAAAGGGTCAACCACGAATGAAATTCGGGGAGGAAGGGCGTGTGTGTAACAACCCCAAATGGGGTTGACTGTGCGTTTAGAATATCATATTCAACCCCATTCGGGGTTGTTACCATTGCTTATATTCCCCCCGATTACCTCGGAGGCTATTCAAATTCAACCACTTCGTGGTGATTAAATTCCTTAAGTCAACGACATTGCCAGGGGGTTCGACCGGGCCAATGCCCAATGCTGCTACTTTCCTCTCAACATCTCCGCCCGCATCTTGCTCAAAAACTCCGGCGTGACCCCGATATACGCTGCCACTTGCTTTTGTGGCAAACGTTCGATCAGCGTTGGGTACAATGTGTTTTCCGACGTTGGCGAGGATGAGGGACGTTTGCACGGTGTAAAAAATTTACGATAAAAACCTGTAATTTTGGTAGATTGTTTAAGTGCTATGTGGTTTGCCTAAATTGGAAAAGTCCTAACTTGCAGCAAATTTTAACCAATTATGGATATCTCCGCACACATTTCTGAATCGGGGTTGACGATTTCTGAGTCGAATGCTGTACCAAGCCAAGTCGAGATTCGCAAGTACGTGCCGCAGCGGAAGCGATTGCACACGCCCAAAACTTTTGAAGACCGTGCTGCGCTCGGTGTGCGCGAACTCCGTGTGCCTGCCACTTGGGAGCAATATCTTGAATTAGCCGATACCTGCGACTATCGGGTACACTATCGCGAAGGCCATATCATCTCTTTCCTTGAAATCGAAGAAAAAACAGGCACTGTCATGGGAGAAGCAACTATTCCACATGAAAAACTTGTGATGCGTTTTGGCACACAACTATCCATCCTTTTGGATGATTTAAAGTCCGAATTCAATGTGCTTGGAAGCAATACCAAGATTTTTATCGGTGAAAACCGCCGGGGTTACAATGCCGATGTGACGGTTGTAAAAGGCGCGCCTGTGTTGCAGGAATATCAGTCCAACAAGCGCAAATCAAAGGGCTTGCTCAACCCCTGGCTTATCGTGGAAGTGCTGTCGAACAGTACCCGCGAGTTTGACCTCTCCGAAAAATTGAACGATTACAAACAAATACCCGGATTGCAGCAGATCATTTTTGCAGAACAGGGCAAACTCTGGGCATCCACCTACATCCGGGTCAGCGAAAAAGAATGGCAGAACCTCGATTTTGATGCGCTCACGGATGAAATACCCGTAGCCGAAGGCACCGGCACACTGCCTTTGAGTAAGATTTTTGCCCGTATCTTTTAAGGGCGGTTCAATTCTGCAAAACCTCTACTTTACCCGCCACTTCCAGCCCGGCATTTCGCCCCGTTCCCTCAAAAATTCGTTTTCCGTTCTCCAGCAATTCCACCTGTAGCGTGGCTTGCAGGCTTTCCTGGATTTTGCCCCGCATCTCTCCGGAAAGCGGCGAGACCAAGGCGGTGCCAAGGGCTTGATTGGCCAATATGCGCAGTTCCGTTTTTGGGTTTTTGAAAATCAATTCCACCTGTTCATCATTGATTTTCAAAAACTTGCGCGCTCCCGTATAGGTAGCAAATTTAAACAATCTACCCTCCAGCCACATCCCGCTGATGAAACCAATAAAATGGCTCCCCAGCCAGGGTATATGCGCTGCCGAGGCCATCAAGGAGGCGCGATCACTGGTGTCGAAATGGTTGCTTTGCATCCAAACGTAGGCGCGTGGAAAGGAGCGGCCCCAGTCTTTTTCGATGTAGCCGCGCCCATTCGTGAAATTGACCGGGTGACTTGGAGTCACCCGGTCAATTTCACGAATGGGCATAATTTCAAGCTCCCCCTCAAGTTCATGGTGCAGGCTTACAATACCATGATTGCATTCCATAAAAGGCACAAAAGAATACCAGCCCATAATGCCCGGAGCGCCGAGCATTTTCGGCCAGGGGGTAGTGTTGTTGAAATGGATTTCGCCGGAAATTCCGGGCAAATCAAGGATTATCTTTTTTGCAGAAAAAAAGTTGTTCCCCACGGAGACTTCAAAGCCCTGCTTGGAGGGTCGAAAATCTCCAAGGTCAAATCGGTGGTACTCGGCTTTACAAGCCTTGCCATCCATCACCTGGATGAAGGCGTGGCTGTCGCCTTCTGCCCCCATAGAAATACCCGGAATGAAGGCCATGGCATGCTGCTCATCGGCGGATACCAGCTTGAAATACCAGCCTTCAAAGTAGCGGCTCTTGCGACCCCAACCTTGAAATTGATCGGGGTTCCAGACGGAACGGAGTTTTGTTAGGAGCATTTTTGATAGGTAGCAGCCAAGAATACTAATTTTTCACACAAAGTCACGACGACACAACGTTCGGTCAATCAAAGATGTTTATTATCGTGACGTTGCAGCGCTGTGTGATTTTTCTACCGAATCAGTGTCACCGCTCCTTTCTGGCTTTCCCGCCGCCCATCATAATATTGAAACTCAGCCACCCAGATCAGCACGTCTGAAGGATGCGATTTCCCTTCCCAATTGCCGTCCCAACCCAATGCGGGATCCGTAGCAGGAAAATTGACTTGTTCAAAAACAGTTTGCCCCCAGCGGTTAAGTATTCTCCAAAGTCGCACCGTTCGAACGCAGGGATCCATAATTGGACGGAAAAGATCGTTCGAACCATCGCCGTTGGGCGTGAATGCATTCGGGACCTCCACCCGGCATTCCTCGTTGACCCGCACCGTGACACTTTCTTCAGCCGTACAGCCGTTTCCATCAGTTACCGCTAAGGTGTAAGTGATAGTGTCCAAAGGATTGGCCAGTGGATCGAGACAATTGATGCAACTCAGCGCATCTGCGGGCGACCAGACAAAATCAAGTGTGCCAGTGCCGGTTATCGTTGCATTCAACAGCACCGAAGCCCCAACGCGGATGGTCGTGTCCATCGGCAAATTGAGGTTCAAGGGTGGATATGCGTTGATGGTGACAGTAACAGCCGAATCGCAGGACAAGGCGCTGGGGTAGTGAAAAACCGCTACCGTATCGGCAGGGAGCAAAGTGCCGTTGAAGTCAAAAACAGCGTTGGGGCAAATGGTGACGCTCCAAGCAGAAGCAGCATTTTCAATACCCAAAACGTTGACAGTCAACAAGGAATCACAACCAAGGCCAGGGGCTGGAAAGTAGAATTGTGCCGTAGTGTCTGCGGGCAAATAGGCCCCAAAAAGGGCGAGCGTTTGACCAACACAGACAGAAGTGTCGCGGCTGAACAACAAGGTGTCACGAATGATGGCACTCAACGAATCCACGGAAACGCAGCCATCGCTTGTTTCTGCCACTACAACCCAGGTGGTGCTTGTAGTTGGCGAAAGTGTAACGTTGGGACAGTCCGAGCAGGATAGAACATCGGCGGGCGACCATTTCCAGAAGGCAAAATTTGCCGGGCGCTGGTAACTGACGGAGTAGCCAGAACATTGCTGCGGCAGATCCGCACCAAGGTCAAGCACAGAATTTGGAGCAATGCTAACGGTGATGGTATCGGTTTGCAGGTTTCTGCATAAGTCCCAGACGTTTACCCAGTATTTTCCGGGAAAGAGGGTCGTGGTCGTGGAGTCAGCCGTGCCATCGCTCCATTGGTATCGGGTAAAACCGCTTCCGGCATTGAAGGAAAACACGCCGTTGTCGCACACGGTCAGGTCTGGGCCAAGGTTGAGGGTTTTGTTGAGCGGGGCTACCACCAGTACGTTAAGCGTATCGGAAGCAGTACCACAGGGCGTATGGGCCGTGATAATGAGACGGCCCGAGCCGGGTGACAGGTATCGGATGGTAGCATATTGGTAGTTGGGCTGAATTGCTGCGTTCAGGTTTTCGGTTTGCCAGGTAATGGAGTCCACGTTGCATTGCACGTTCCAGATGTGATAATTGATGGGGGTGTTTAAGGCACAAATGGTGTCGGGTGCACTGGATGGGAAAGCAATATGCGGCGTTTTGAAGGAGGAGGCGATGAAGTTGCAGAGGCCAAAACCTATAAATGAAGGAGGGAGAAAAATACTTGCTGCTTGATATTGGCAGGCCAGGCCGGACAGGTCTGTCTGATGAATTACGTCAAGATAATAGGATACGGGTGAAAAATTGACGCTAGACGACAGGTAAATTTTGCCATTCGGGCCCAGCTGAGGATATCCAAAAACAGTGCTTTGTTTGGCTTCTATTACAACTTTTGAATTTCGGATAGCATCGAGTCCTCCAGCAAACAGGTCATATTGCAGCACTTTGGCAAGTCCATCGAAATTCCCCGTTACATATAGATATCGTCCTTGGGGCGAAAATTCGACCCCCATTGGCCCATTGGGAGAAACATACTCTTCCAAATTGGACGAACTAAGAACCTCTCCGCTTGTATACGCATCAAAATTGTGGATCGTGAGCGAATATTTATTCGGGGTTTGGCTTTTTACTGCACAGACAATAAGGTTTCCATCGGGAGAGATTTTCATTTGGTTAACATACGCTACTGGTTGCCCCGTACTGCTTTTAATTGGGTCGAGGTTGTCTATGCCAAATTGATTAATGCGGTAAGCCCAAAATTGGCTTGAACTCCCCTGCTTTTGAATAAGCAACCAGTATCCTTTGAATGCACAGGATTTTACTGCCGACAGGCCAGAAGCCAATATCGTTAGGGTAATTTTTTTGAAGGATTGTACCACATCACCCCGGCCTTCATCCAAAGTCATGTCTACCAAGGAATAAAAAATATAGCCGTAGGCTGTCGAATGAAATACATAGTAAAGACTTGCATTCCCAGGGTGTGGAATGATAAGGACCGATGCATTGTCCACAATTTGCAAATCACCATTGGGCATGGGTTGATGAAAACGGTTGTAAACCGTATTATCGTCGGCATAAAATATCAAATTCCCATTCGCATCGTTCATGGTTGCAGAAATTCCATGGCTTTCTGTCATCCCATCTTTAAGCACAGTAGGTGGCTCAGTACTAAAGTCCAGCCCGGCATGATTACCAAAGTACCAGATTTCTGCCTCTTTGGGCTTGCATTGGTTTTCTTCACAGGCACAATCCGGGTCGAGGCAATCGAAAAGGCCATCGTTATCATCATCAAGGTTGTTGTTGCAGATTTCGTTGGGCGTTACACAGGAAAATGAGCAGAGGGTGTCGCGCATTACGGGCCAGGGATTCACTGCGACAGTAGTTTGTACGAGTGTAAGGGGTGGCACTTCGGAACTTATGGACTCTATAACTCCCGGGATGGTCATGTCCGTCACCGTTAAAGTAAAAGGCTCGCTTGGGCAATCACCTATCCGTCCCTTTCGATCCGTTTTCAGTATCCAAGCAGCTGTAATGCCTGGTTCATACCAATCGCCCGTTAAAATAAGCCCTATATCTTTATACGCCGTCAACGCACTAAAAGCCCCCCCAAGCTGACTCTGGTATTTTCGAGTCCAACGCACATTACCCAAGGAATCCAGGCCGGACACTAAGCCAATTGCGCTCGCTAGGTAGACCGTCGTCAGGATGAATCCTTGATCTCCATCCTTGATTATATTTTTAAAATAAGTACCATTAGTGACTGTTGAATACTGTTTGAATAAGGATGGACTGCCATTTTGGTCGAGTTTGACGAATATCCCTTTGCTGAGGGTGCCAGTTCCTCCGCAGGCGACCATTTCTCCATTGCTCAACACCACAACATCTGTCAAAAAGGTTCCTTGAATACGTTTATGCCATAACATCTCTCCAAGGGGCGACAACCGAAATAAAGTGCCACCCTTACCAGTACCAACAAAGCCCCCATCGGGTGTGACCTTGATTGTAAAAGCCCCCAAGTCAAACATTTCATATTTCTTGACCCAAAGCAGGGCGCCCGTCGCATCCAATTGCACAAACAAAGCCATGCTTTCATTTTGGCTGGGAAAGTTGCCGCAGGCCGTGATCTTGCCATCTGGAGTAGTCACGAGGTTATAAAAAGTCGCTCCTTCGATGGATTGACGCATCCAAAGCAGATCGCCGTCGCTTGAAAATTTTCCAATCGCTGCATAAGAATCAGAACCTTCCACGGAGAACGTTATGGCAAATCCACCATCGCTGGTAGCAGCCAAGCCCCCATAAGTTGTATACTGGTCAATGCTATTGCCCAGACTTTTTGCCCATAATTGTTGCCCTGCCGGGGTCTTTTTAATTAAGCCAATTCTGAAAAATCCATTGGTGCTCAGGCTCCTGACAAGGAATAATATATTTCCATCTGATAAAACAATCACGCCCATACCATTCGTAGTAAGCTGTTGAGGCCCTTTGTACGACATCTGAAAAAGCCGATTGTCCTCTCCGCAAAATGGCTTTACCACTACGTCAACCGTTGAAGTCACCTTACAAAGTCCATTTTGGGCCACCAACATGATTTCAAAAGTGCCAGAATTGCTAAAAACGAGCGAATCAAGCGTACTGCCCTGGCTTACCCCATTCACAAACCATTCGGTTTGAGTGGCGTTTTGGCTCATGTTGGTCAAAGTAATGGTCTCGTTTATTTCTGGGAAAAGGTTGCTCACCGTAAAGGAGGCCGCTACGTTGCAAATCACTTGAATAACAACACTCGCCGTATCCTTAAAGCACAGGAACGTGTTGGCCGATTGGGCCGTCAGTACCACGGTGTAAGTTCCGGGGGCTGTAAAGGTGTAGGAGGCATTGGGCTGATTTCCAAAAGATGTGCCGTTCAGCGTCCAGTCGAAACTGCTTGCGTTTTGGCTGGTGTTGCTGAAATTTACGGTCTCGCCAGGAGCTATGGTGGTCGCACTGGCGGTGAAGCCTGCCATCGTGGGCGTTGGACAAGGCGGCAAACAACCCTTCGAGACCAAAAGGCTGCTGCGAATGCCATCTACCGTGGCATTCATACGCGTTGCTTGGTCGGGCGTAAAATCATGGAAACAGGCAATGATGCCATAATCCATAAAATTCCAGGTCATGTCCGGCTGATCGGTCGTGAAAGGCCCCGATTGGGTGTCGCTGGTGCAAGTGCTCACCGTCTGTCCGCAGGGCACGGAAGCGATGCTTTTGTCTGGCGGCGTATCGCATATACGGTCGCCCTGAGTAAGGCAATTGTTGTTTGTGCAGCCGCCCTCGAATGTATGATAAAGACCGAGGTAGTGGCCCAATTCATGCGCCAGACCCTTTATTTTGTTGACATCCGTTACATAGCCTGCCTCCATTACAATCCCGTCAATATTGGTACCGTGTGTGTACGGGAAGAAAGAATAACCTACCACTCCGCAATTGGTTGCATTGGAACAGATGCTGCGCACGAGCCAGATGTTCACATAATCCTTTGGTTTCCACCGGTTTAAGTTTTTTACGAGGATGTCCTGAGTTCCCATGAGCATGACCGTCAAGGGGCTTTGGTTGCGCGTGATGCCGTTAGTTAGTTGTCCATCGGGGGTACGCTGTGCAAGACAAAGCTGGATGCCGCAGTCCGCGCCGCTGCCCTGATTGAAGCTGCCTTGGTTGGCGAGCGCCTGGTTGAGCCAGAGGATGGCTTGTTGCGCCTGGGCGTCGCTGATGTTTTCGATTCCGCCGTCGTGGATGATGTGTATTACGGCAGGCAATATCTTTATATTCTCCGGCAGGCCAGAAGACGCTTTTTTCTGTTGAAAAACCTGAAGGATGCCTTGTTCATATTCCTGGTCTTTTTGAAAAAATGCAGGGTCTTGCAATGTTTTTTCGCGCCAATAATCCGTGCCACAGGGGGCGTTTATGTTCTGAGCATAGGCGTTTTTAAATAGAAAAAGGCAAAAAAGGGCAAGTGTAGTAGGATAGATGTGTTTCATGAGTCTGGCAAATTTGCGTCAAATATATCGTCTACGCATTTCAATTCAGACAGTCATTTAGTGAATGACTATTTTTGTCATAAAATAATTTAATTGCAAGCCTGACATCCAACTTCCCGAAAGTTTAGATCTTTCGGGAAGTTCATCATGGCCGGCAAAACTTATTCAATTTGACATGAAAAAACTTCTTCTCCTCGTTGTCGCTATCCTCCAATTCGTGTTTATACACGCCCAAACCAACATCCTCTCCACCACACCCCTCGCAGAGCAAATACTGCTGGGCAATTACAACCCTGCCGACTACGCCCCGGCTTCTGCTACCACGCTAATGCCGATTGAGCTGGCCGCCCAATTGCAAGCCAACATCTCCCCCGACAGCCTCAAGGCATACATCATTCGACTCAGTGAATTTGGCACTCGAAACTCCGGCAGCGACACGCTCTCTGCCATCACAGGCATCGGTGCAGCAAGGCGCTGGACCCACCAAAAATTTGCCGAATTCAGCGCCGCCAACGATAACAGACTCCTGCCTTCATACCTTCAATTCGACCTCGCCATTTGTGGGGTGAACCAACATCGCAACATATTCGC
>JBBQSW010000129.1:0-9189 GCA_038213575.1 Chitinophagales bacterium
CCTGCTCCCTGCTCATTCTCCACCCGCACGACATATATACCTTTGGGCAAATGAGCTAACTCCATTTGCAGGCGCTCCTCTCCCAATGCCATGTTTTCGGTACGGACCAATTGTCCAGCCATGTTGAAAAGGCTCACTTGCGCTGCCGATTCCAAGGCCTGACCAAAAGCCACCCAGACCGTGCTTCCTGCCGGGTTGGGGAAAACAGAGAAGTCAATTACTTTACTATCAAGGTTTTGTGTGCCTACTAAAGGTTGGGCCACAAACATAGGCGTACCGAGGTATCCACCTTCACCATCCGATACGACAAATCGGAATCCATCGGGGTCGGGACCAAATCCGTAGTCAAAAAAGCGTATTATCCCGGCATCTATATCGGCTTGCGTGAACTGGTCTCCAGCTTTCAATTCGCCCAATCCGTCTTTGGCGATGATGCCGCGTTGCGGCACGGTCATCACCGTATAAGTGAGTTGAGCGTGGATATTGTTTGCATCTTCTACCAGCAGGAAGTCCGGTGTGATCGCCCGGTTGGTGCCACTGGGCAGGGGCATCACGAGGTTGTTCACCAAATAAGGTGGTTGGATATTGGCCGTTTGACAAAACTGGAGTTTGAAGCTCGACAAGGTGCCCCCCGAACCGGAAGTTTTATCCTTCACGCGGAGTATCCACATACCAGCAGAATTTTGCCCAAGGATCGGTGAAAGCGGGTTCTGGGGTTTGTTGATTGTCCCGTTGTTTGGCGGTGGGCAAGCAAAATTGGTAGGCGAAGCGTCCGAAAGCCCAAAGTTGAACGAGCCGTTGAAATTGCTGCAACGGTCTTTCCAAAGCAGCACATCCGTGCCTTGTGGGCTAATGAGGTGCGCCTCCAAATCCTTGAAATAATCGTGTGAGCCATCAATGTTGCTAACAACAAGATCGCTAATAATACCGCCCTGCACGACGGTTATGATAGATTCAATCGTGGGTGTGCCATTGGTAGAAAAATTTTTGGGAAGGTCATTCGCCGTAAAACTCAAGCAATTTTCGGCGAAAGTGGAAAAGAAAAATGGTTCTGACCAATCATGGATGCCGCATTCGTTGCGCGGCCGCACCCGCCAGAAGTAAGCCTTCCCTTTTTCCAACAAGAAATTGATTTTCAAAGAGTCCAAGCTTGTATTGTAGGAGGAGGCCAGGATGGTAGTGAAGGAGGGACTGTCTGAAAATTGCACATCGTAATTGTCAGCATCCAAGCCCTTGCCCCAGTGGAGTGTCTGGGTGAGACCAAGATTTGTCGAACCGTTGACGGGCGTTTGGAGCTCGAAGCCAGTGAAATCGTTCCTCCGAAGAAAGAGCGTGATGGGTCGAAGGAAGGTGTCAAGCCCTGAAATGGCTCGTACTGTGAAACTGAAACTGCCTTCCACCGGCACCGATTGGAGATTGAAGCTTAGGGTGCTGCTCGCTCCTGGGTTGAGGTTGTTCGCGCTGAACGAGGCCGTCGCACCCAGCGGTAAACTGCCCAAAAGGTCAAGGGCAATGGGCGTATTATAGCCCAGCACCGAAGCCGTATTGATTACGGTGCTAAAATTATCAGGCATACAAACCGTGGCCGCATCTGCCGAAAGACCCAAAGTGAGCGAAGCCTGCACCGGGTTTTGGATTTTGAAATTGGCATTGGAAAGATCGAAAAAAACATTGTCGGCTGCTTCCACGCGGACGCGGGCGAGTGAGGTCAAATTATCGGGCACCAGTATATATTGGCTGCCGTCATTCTCCGTGTTTTGTGCCAAGGTAATGGGGTAGGTTTGGCCCCCATCCGTGCTTAAACGGATGTTTATTTTTTGGCAATTAACGGGCGTGGCGTTCGTGTTGGCAACATCCCATTCTACCCGCACCCATTCCCCAACGCGCCAAATCGAGCTCGCCGAATTGGGCGAAACCACCAAAAATGGCCCTGCAGCCGCCACCGCTTTAAACGCCACATCAGCCCAAGCTACGCCCCCACCGTTGGGTTTATTGTCGCGTGCAGTGAAGCGGAAAGTCAGGTCACGAGTATAGGTAGGCAGTTGTTCTGCATTGTAGAAACCGTTGGCCAGTATAGTGCTGAGACGTGGAAAATAGCGGTTGCTCACATCCTGAGCGGGCCAACTCCTAAAAATAGCAGCGTTGCCCAGTGGCTCGCCCAGTGGGGCTTCTGGCCCAAAGTCAATGCCCTCCCACGAGTAGCTGAGCGCGTCGCCGTCAGGATCAATGGCGGAGCCGTTGAGTTCAAAAGCTGTGGAAATTGGAATATTGAAATTGTCCTGATAAGGCAACGTTACAACGGGGGCTGTATTCGAGGTGGTTACCAAAGTCCCACAGGTAGCAAACGCAGCAAAATTTTTAATCTCCTCGATACTCCCGGAGTGGTAGTACAAATCAGCGCCGGCCACGATATTGGCATTACCACAAATTCCTGCATAAGACATGATGGTACTGCCACTGCCTGGCTCAAAGGCCGTCCCGCCTGCGCGTTGGTCATTGCCTACACCACAAAAATTCCACGTATGGCCGCCAGCCAGTTGGTGGCCGACTTCTTGGCCTATTACGAACAAAAAATAGTCGCCGTAGTCGTTCGGACCTACAAGACTGCTCGCAGAACAACCCCGTCCTTTTCCGTCAAAACAGCCCACGCCACCTGCCACTCCGCCGCCGCCCCGGATAAATACGTGGCCTACGTCATACGAATTGACGTTGGTGTATTGGTTGAGCACGGAAGGATTGATTGCCATACAAGCATCGTTTGACTGTACTGGATATGGATCTGTGCTTGGATCTTCAAACATAACATACTGAGTACCAAAGGTCAATTGCAGGCGGATATCAATATCTCGCTCAAAACTCGCACTCACCATATTGGTATATTCGGTCACTGCGGAAAGCGCCAAGGCTTTGGTGCCACCGTGGTCTTGTGTGAATTCACCTACCGCAGCCACACAAAAGCGGAAAATTTTGAGTTTCACGGGGTCAAATTCTTGACCGCGGTCTTCGACAGGTGGCACAAAGCGCTCCCCATCCTTTACAGCCCAAGTGGCGAAGTTTGGAGCGGTTCCCATTTGAAAGCCTGTTTGCCCATTCTCTGGGCCCTCGGCGATGTCGTAGGCAATATATAAACTGTTCGGGTTCCCGGGGAATATGGGCTTCAGCATGGCCGCACTAAAATTTGGCTGCAATATCATTGCCCTAAATCCTCTTAGCGTGGTGCTAAACCGCACACTACGCCGTGAGTCGGTCAGCGAAACCCCAGAATAGGTACGAATGTAAGGATAAGCCGCTGCAAATTCAGCATCCATCATGGCGATGCGGCACACAGTGAATTGTTCGACTTTGCCATTGCCCATCGGCACACTGATCACGCACTTGCGCTGTGCTGCCTCTGGCGTGAATTCCCAAGGGGCAGATTCCAGCACGGCTCTCAGTCCCGCTTCGTCCAATTGGTAAGCATCAAATTTTTTGGGCAGCATCGTAGGTTCAATGCCTTCTGCGAGGGATACTTTTTCTTTGGGTACCGCTTTGAAAAAATAGGTGCTTTGGGCTTGGATCAAGTTTGCCAGCAAAAAGCAAAGCAGTAAGGAGAGTAGTTTTTTTGTGTGCATGAGCAGGGTACAATTTTTAATAACTAGAGCGGTAAGATGGTGGATAGTGGACTAAAGACAAAGGCCGAATCTAGAAGTGACACTTTTTAAGAAGGGCAATTTCTGGGCCCGGCTGGCGAAGATACGGCGATTGCTCTATTCAAGCAAAAAACGCCCAATCTACTCTTTTACCAATTTCCGGGTCAAGGTTTTCCCATCCGCAGACAGCCTAATGAGGTAAAGCCCGCTTGGGAAAGCTTCCAAATCAAACGATTGAACAAGGTGATCCGTTGCGCTGGCCGCAAAATACACGATGCGCTGACCGAGTGGATTCAGAATTTCGATTTGTGCGTCCAATGAACGACCAAATGTAGCTTGCAAGGTTGCAAAGCCGCTCGTTGGGTTCGGGAAAAGTGAGATTTTGGCAAAATCATCCAGATCCGAGGCGGAAGAACTGCCAAGGCTGATGCTCAGTGCGTCGGAGCAGCCAAAAGCATCGGTGACGGTGACGGTATAATTCCCCACCGCAAGATCCGTGGCGGTTTGGTCTGTGCTGCCATTGCTCCATTCGTATTGGTAAGGCGGGTTGCCGATGCCGACCTGAACGGTGGCCGCGCCGTCGGAGAGTCCGGGCGTTGCGGGTGTCAAATCGGCGGTCAAATTCATTGCTGCAGGACAAGAGAGCAGATTGATATTGTCAATATCCACATAGAAATCGCCGAAACCCCAAACACCGTTGAAACGGATTTTGATAGATTGGCCTGCGTAGGCGTTCAGGTTGATTTTTCGGGTACGCATCTGCACCGTTGGACTGTGATTAAGTCCTGATATGCTACTGATGGTCTGATAAGTCTCCCCACAATCCGTAGAAATCTGAATTTCAATTTTACTGCCGTTTTGCAAAGCCGCGGGTGATTGGCCTTGTGAATCAAAGCTCGTGATACGATAGGTAAAGTACAGAGAATCGCCCTGGTTGATATTACCCAAACGTGGCATGTCGGCGGTGAAGGCCGGGGTTCCAGAAAAAAGGTTGAAAGCCAATACTTTAGAAATGTTGTTGTGCTGGTTGGTCACTGAAAACCCGAACGTAGGATTGAAAGTCCAATCGGTCGGAAGGGTGGTGTGCGATTCGAAATTTTCCTGGTACGGCACTGGCTTGGGCTGGTGGTTTATGGTATAAGTCACGGTATCGTTGCTGCTGACTTGATCGCCGTTCAGGAGGGTCCAGCACTTGATTTCAAAATTTCCGTCGCGGCTGTCGAAAGGCACACTAAAAATGTGTGTGATACCTTGGTCAGTTGCAAGACTGCCGACGATGTTTTGCACCACGGAAGTGCCGCCATTGATGCTGTACGCTGCTTGAACGCCTGATTGAGTTTGGCTGCCGAAGTTGGTGAACGAGAATAAGATTTGGTCAAGGGCGATGCCACATTCTAGGTCGTCACCGAGTGTGCTGACACTCAACCCAGCAAGGTCTTTGGGGAAGGATTTGAGGATACGCACGTCATCAATGCCTATTCCGCCGTTCAAGAAGAAAGGGGCCTTAGCCACGGCAAAGCGCAGATGGACTTCGCTTTCGCCGGCTGAATTGGGCAAGGAGTGCCGTGCTGTAATCCATCCATCGCTGTGCCCCGACCATCCTTCGTCCAGGCCCAAAAATTGGTTCTCTTCCGTGTACCAATTTTTCCCTTCGCCTATTTCTCCTATTTTTTCCCAGTTCTGGCCACCATCCAACGACATTTCCAGCCAGGCCAGATCATAAGTGGTCTGCAATTGATAAATTAGGGAAAATTCGATGGCGGGGTCTTCCGTCAGTTCCGAAAAATCAAAACAGGGCGATTCCAGATAGGAAAACTCCGAAAGGTTGATATTGCCTGCAAGGCTGGTCACCCAGGCGTTTTGGCCGCTTGCGGCATCGGGGATCGCATCTTTATTGGGGGTGCCAAATTCCCAGGAAGGGTTTTGGCCAGTTGGAGTCCAGCCACCGTCCCATTGCTCAAATTGTTGGACGTAGTTGGGCTGTAAACGATTGTTGACGTAGTACGTGAAGGTGTCATTCAGCATATCTTCGTCGCCGGACAGTTCTGTAAAAACATCAATGCGATATTCTCCGGGTTCGGAAAAATCGGTGAGGGTCTCAAATGCGATGATCGTGCTGCTGTCTTTGCCCAAAATACCGGTATAAAATCCATCCGAGGGCGGCACCACAGGAGCATTGGTGCCGTTTACCGCATATCGGTAGTTGAAGAGCGACTGGGGGGCGGAACCATAGTTTGCCAAGATAACTTTCACGGAGTCAAAGCCCAGGTCGCAACTGCCTATCGGTGCGATCACGCCCGCTACGCCCAAATCGTTGGTCCAGTAGGTCTGAAACGAAATGGGGCCTACGATTTCGGAATATCCACCGGTCACGTCACAGTATTGCAGGACGTAAGCATCATACCAAGTCTTTTTTTGAAGGCCAAGGATGGTTGCTTTGGGCAGTATTATGTCCAAAGTGTCACCTTCCCCGGCGTTAGTAGAAAAGCCTTGTAGACCGTAAATAACCCGCCAATTTAGCGGGGCGCTTGTGCCGCCATAGTTGGGTTGCCAGCGCAGTTTGGCGTAGGTGTCCCATACATTTTCCACGAAAAAGCCAAGGGGCATACCGCAAGGAATACACTCGCCAAGGCCAGAGAAAATGGTTCCGGTGGAGGGGGCTGTGCTTGCAAGGAACAATTCCCCTGCGTTGTCATAAATATCGAAAGAAACCTCCCAAGGGAAAGCCCCTGCCATGTAGGAAATGATAAGCGGAGCGCCGGCTAACACATTGAATGTGAGGGTGCTATCAGAGCCGTTGTCGGTCGTGTCGTTCAAAGTATAGGCTACTGAATTACCTCCGCTGCTGATCGTAAGCGTACCACCATTCCACCCATCGCCGAAGCCATCGTACATTTTGAGCGTGTAGAGACACTGGCTTTGAACCGAAAAACTTAGCAGGAAAAAAAAGGTGAAAGGGAGTACGCGTAGCAGTTGAAAGTTCATGTTGCAGCCTTGTTGTTGAATCTTGAGGGCAAAAACTGAAACCAAAGGTAGTCCAAGCCCAAAGATTTGAAGACAAGGAAGTTGGGTTCGGCAAGTTTTGGCAAAAAAAGCTTCACAGGGAAAGTGAAAACCCTCATAATTCCTAATCAAGATTAAGAGATAGTCACTTCTCGCAACCTTCCTTACCTTCGCGCTCTCTTTGACCCAACCAAATCTTCCGTCTACGACCATGCCACGCACCCGACCTAATTATCTCTACGCCATTGCCAGTGTTGCGCTGGTGCTGTTTGTGTTGGGCTTTTTTGCGCTCATGGCCCTGCACGGGCAAAAATTGGTGACGCTTTTCAAAGAAAAAGTAGACCTCTGGCTGGAGTTGAAGCCCGGCCTCGCAGAGGCGGATGTAGCGAGACTGGTAGGGATGGTGCGTCAACAACCCTTCGTGAAAAAAGAAAGCGTCACGTTCATCACCCGCGAACAAGCCGCTGCTACCATGCGCGAGGACCTCGGCGACGAAAGTATGCTCGAGGATATGCCCGACCTCATGCGTGATGTGGTGCGTTTCAACGTAAAAGCTGAATATCTGGACGATCAACAACTGATTGATTGGCGCGAATCGCTCCGTCAGGACTCGCTGGTGAGCGACCTTTATTTTGAAGCGGCCAACACAAGCAATGTAGGCAACAACATCCGAAGCGTAGGTATTATCACCTTTGCTTTGGGGGTTTTCCTCATCTTTGCGGCCATTGCGCTCATACACAACACCATTCGACTGGCTTTGTATTCCAACCGTTTTATCATTAAAAATCAAGAACTGGTAGGCGCATCTTGGGAATTTATCAGTCGCCCTTACATCCGACAGGGCATCATGAACGGACTATGGAGCGCAACCTTTGCTATTGCAGCCCTCTCGACTTCGTTGTGGTGGTTGCGACAAGTAATGCCCGATTTGGAGCAATTACAGGATATAAATGCTGTGGTGCTGGTATTTTCCGGACTGGCGCTTTTGGGCGTTCTGATTTCAGGCTTAAGCACCTGGTGGGTAGTGAATAAGTTTTTGAGGATGAAATTGGATGACCTTTATTAACAATCTGGATCTCGTAGGTTTTTTTGAACATATGGGGTCTATTCGAGAAAACAATAACATAGTGACCTTAGTCAATAAATTATGGCAAAGCAACAACAACGCCCTGCACCGCAACCACAACAAAGAAAAACGGCCCCTGCTCCCATACGCCGCCCTGCCGAGAAAAAAGAGAGTATTTTCTCTGCCGGGAGCAAGGAACTCATTTTTGGTCGCCAGAACTTTATCCTTATGGGCATCGGCCTTGCGCTGGTACTGATCGGCTTGGCAACCATGTCGGGCGGTGCTATGCCTGATCCGAACAAGTGGGAGCCAGAGCGTATTTACAGTTTCACACGCATTACCCTGGCCCCTATCCTTATGGTAGCAGGCTTTGTGATGGTGGCGGTCGGCATTTTCAAACAAAAGCCTGTAGCTGCCGACTACTCCAACAATCCTGAGGTATGACCCTACTGGAAGCCATCATACTCGCCATCATTGAGGGGCTGACGGAGTTTTTGCCAGTATCGTCCACAGGGCACATGATCATTGGTTCCTCGGCGATGGGTATTGCCTCGCAACCCTTTGTCAAAGTGTTCACGGTGGCCATTCAATTCGGTGCCATCCTGTCGGTAGTGGTGTTGTATTGGCGGCGGTTTTTTCAGAGCTTCGGGTTTTATGTCAAGCTGTTGGTGGCGTTTTTACCCGCTGCATTCTTTGGGCTTTTGTTCAAAAAGCAGATTGACGGGCTGCTTGAAAACATCGTGGTTGTAGCACTCGCGCTCATCGCAGGAGGGATCATTTTCATCTTGCTCGATAAGTTTTTTAAAAGGCAACGCGAGCTCGAAACCTCTGTGGAAAAAGACATTACACTGCCTCGCGCCTTGCGCATCGGCTTTTTTCAGGTTATCTCGATGGTGCCTGGTGTGAGCCGTTCGGCAGCCACTATTTTCGGAGGACTGGCACAAGGACTTTCACCTACCACTGCAGCGGAATTTTCGTTTTTCCTTGCCGTTCCAACCATGTTTGCTGCAACTTGCAAATCGCTCTGGGATTTTGTGAAAGACGAGGGCGGCACGTTTTCCAGCAACGAAATCATGCTGCTCGGCGTGGGCAACATTGTGGCCTTTTTAGTAGCGATGGCGGCCATTCGATATTTCATCCATTTTCTCACAAAGTACGGGTTCAAGTGGTTTGGCTGGTATCGTATCTTGATGGGGATTACCATTTTAATTTTGTGGAAAATGGGATATTTTGATGGCGTTAGCGTGGGGGACTTTTAATAATGATTAGAATCGTTGCGGTGGATTACTTCGTGCAGGGAAAGGACTTTTTTACTACGCGAAGCAACCCGCCCCAACAATTTTATTTAACACATAGGCACATAGAGCACATAGTTTTGGAAATATTCTATGTGCTCTATGTGCCTATGTGTTGAAAAAACACTGAAAATGTTAGACAAACTACAAGCCATACGCGAAAAATATACCCACCTGGAGGAGCAACTCAGCGACC
>JBBQSW010000130.1:0-9184 GCA_038213575.1 Chitinophagales bacterium
CTTAAATCCGTGTCTCATCGGTGTCATCCGTGTTCCAGATATACCCTTCAATACTCCTATCAATAAAAAAAATGACGCACAAAGCATTTCTACTCATACTCGATGGTTGGGGTATTGGTCAAAAACCGAAATCCGATGCCATCTTTCAGGCCAATACGCCCTATTTTGACCGGCTTTGGTCCAAATACCCGCACAGCACACTTATTACGCACAGCGAAGATGTCGGCTTGCCTGACGGACAAATGGGCAACTCAGAGGTCGGTCACCTTAATATAGGTGCAGGGCGCATTATCTGGCAAGAACTTGCCCGGATCAATAAAGCGGTGCGCGAACGCGAACTGCACCAAAACAAAACCTTGCTTGATGCGCTTGACTACGCCAAAGCCAACGGGAGAACGGTCCATTTTATGGGCCTGGTAAGCGACGGCGGGGTACACTCACACATTGAGCATCTCAAGGCACTTTGCGATATTGCTACCGAGCAAGGCTGTCCGCGAGTATTGATCCATGCTTTTACCGATGGCCGGGATTGCGACCCGAAAAGTGGTGCTACATTTCTGGAGGATTTACTCCAACATATTGAAAGACAACCCATTGAACTGGCGTCGGTCATAGGCCGCTACTATGCCATGGATCGTGATAAACGCTGGGAACGCATCAAACTCGCTTATGATTTGCTCGTGAATGGTGTGGGCGAAGAAGTGGAGGATTTCCCTGCGGCCATTCGTAATAGTTATGCAGAAGGTATTACTGATGAGTTTGTGAAACCAATGCGAAGAACCAATCACCAATCACCAATCACCAGTTCACCAGTCCACCAATTCAGCATTCAGCCTGAAGATGTAGTGATTTGTTTCAATTTCCGCACCGACCGCTGTCGAGAAATCACAGAAGTGCTGACGCAGCAAGACATTCCAGATTTTGGGATGAAAACGCTGCCACTCTACTATGTCACCATGACGCGCTACGACCATGACTTTAAAAATGTCCATGTGATGTTTGAAAAAGACGACGTGCGCATGACCTTGGGTGAAGTGCTGGAACGAGCAGGGAAAACCCAAGTTCGTATTGCCGAAACCGAGAAATACCCGCACGTCACGTTTTTCTTTTCTGGCGGTCGTGAAGATCCTTTTATTGGAGAGCGGCGCATCATGATACCATCGGCTAAAGTAGCCACCTACGACTTGCAGCCCGAAATGAGTGCAGAAGGGATAACACAGGCAATTGTGACTGATATTCAAACCAATACGCCCGATTTTATCTGCCTCAATTTTGCCAACACCGACATGGTAGGGCACACGGGTGTATTTAGCGCAGCCGTGAAAGCTGCTGAAACGGTAGATGGATGTCTGAGCCGAATCGTACCCCTCGCATTAGAAAAGGGATACGCCTGTGTTATTATTGCCGACCATGGCAACTCTGACTATTTGATCAATGAGGATGGTACGCCCAACACAGCTCACACGAAAAACCCGGTGCCGTGCATACTCGTCAGCCCATATTTGAAAGGCGGTGAACACCTTTCGGACGGCCGATTGGCCGACATAGCACCGACTTTACTTGCGCTGATGGGGATTCCAAAGGGCGAGGAAATGACGGGACGCAACTTGGTCAGTCGCTCGGTATTTTAACCTACCCTTCAAAGTGCAGCGAGATGGTGAAAGCGCGGCTCAACACTTTTTCCAGCACGGTACTTTGCTGCAAACGGTCGTCGAAAATCAGCACATTGTTCAGCCCTTGAGACACTTTGAATTCAGGAGAAAAAATGAAGTACGGGAAGAAAAACTGAATCCCCGCGCCGTATTCTACCTGAAAATCAGTGGGTGCAATTTTCACCAATCCGGCGGCTTGGCGGGTTCGAGAATCGCTTGCCACATCGAAGGAATATTTCACGCCGCCAATAACAAAAAGGCGAAAATCGTGGTAGGTTGCTGATTTATAGCGCACATGGAAAGGCAGTTCCACCAAAACAGATTCAATGGGGCGGCTCACGATGCGACCATTTTGCCCTGCCGGCGAATATTTTATGGTGTGTTCCGTGAAGGAAAGTGTGGGCAGAAAACGGATGTCGAAGTACTCGCCAACTTTCAGATTCGACACGATGCCCAGGTTGAAGCCAGGCCCTGTCACTGATTCTGCACGCGCAAAGGAATCATTGCGGATAAAATCCTTTGAGTGGTAAATGCGGTAATCGCTCGAATTGTAACCGAGCGTGATACCGAAATAGTAGTTTTTCTGCTGAAAATCAAGGTAATTTAGGTTTTTTCCTTGATTGAACTGCGCGAGTGCAGTTGGCAGTTGCAGTAGCAGCAGGCAGGTGGCAATAAACACAGTGCGCAAGGCTGGCTGACTACGGCTTATTGTTTCGTGGCTGTGTAGATGGAGCATATTCCTAGTGTTAGTCGTTCGCATATAGGATTTAGAAAACCGGTTTTGGTTAATATTGCTGTGAATTGGTTGCCTTCAGGGAAAACCTGTACACTCTCAAAAAGGTAAGTATAGGCTCGCAGGTCGCGGCTGGTCAAACGTCCGATGAGGGGTAAAACGTATTTGAAGTAGGCGTTGTAGAGTTGTTTGATCGGAAAAACATGTGGTTTAGAGAATTCCAGAATCACCACCCGTCCACCTGAGCGTAATACACGATGCATTTCGGTGAGCCCTTTTTCTAAATTTTCAAAATTGCGCACCCCAAAAGCCACCGTTACTGCATCGAAAGAACCATCCTCAAAACGCAACTGCTCGCAGTCGCCTGTTTCGAGGCTGATAATATTGGATAAACCCTGCTCGGCAATTTTCTTCCTGCCAAGTTCAAGCATGAGGTTGGCAATATCTATGCCGACAACGTGTTGGGGCTTCAAAATCTTCGCCATCAAAATTGCTACATCTGCAGTTCCTGTGGCAACATCCAATATTTCAGATGGCTTCGACGGCTTTAGATAGTTGATGGCTCGTTTTCGCCACCAAACGTCAATGCCCAGCGAAAGTAATCTGTTGAGCAGGTCGTATCTTGGCGCAATGCGGTCGAACATTTGCTCTACTTCGGCTTTTTTTCCAGCCTCGGAGCCATAAGGTGTGACGACGGATTCTTCTTTCATAAATAATTGCAAAAGTAGGGCGAAATTCATTTCGCCTGAACGGGGATTGTTGCGCGAAATAAATTTCGCCCTACAACTTTATATTCTCCACAATCTCCAGCCCATAACCAATAAAACCCGTACGAGGTTTTGGATGGTTGGTCAGCAGTCGAATTCTGTTGATGCCGAGCTCCCGTAAAATCTGTGCACCCACACCAAAATCTTTCTTCCCAACGGCTGTATGGAGTTCAAAACGATCTGTGTTTCCCTCATCCACCAGTTGTTTGTAGTATTGCAATTTCGCCAGTAAATTGGCTTTGTCTCCCTGCCGCAGGTATACAAAAGCCCCTTTTTCTGCTTCTTGGATGGTTTTCAAAGCCGAAGAAATTTGTGTGCCGTAGTCAGACAAGAGCGACCCAAGTATTCCACCCGTCTCCGACCACGAATGTACCCGTACCAGCACAGGTTCGTCTTCTTCCCAATTTCCTTTTTTCAATACAAGGTGTGTATCGTTGCTCGCAATATCAGTGAAGACAATGGCTTGAAAATCACCGTGAATCGTCTTCATAGGAATATCCATTTCCTTGCGTACAAGCCGTTCTGTGCGCATTCTGTAGGCTACCAGATCATCAATCGAAATAATTTTCAAGTCATGGGTTTTCGCCACTTCCATCAATTGCGGGAGGCGTGCCATGGAACCATCGGGGTTCAATATCTCGACCAGGACACCTACGGGCGCAAGCCCTGCCAGCCGCGCCAGATCCACTGCTGCTTCTGTATGGCCCGTACGACGCAGCACTCCTCCCGTCTTGGCGCGGAGCGGGAAGATGTGGCCCGGTCGGGCGTAATCGCTGGGTTTTGCTGCCGGATTGGTGAGCCAACGGTTGCCTGTTGCGCGGTCATAAGCGGAAATTCCGGTCGAACAATCTTGCCCAATTAGGTCAATGGACACGGTGAAAGCCGTTTCGTGGAGCGCCGTATTGCTGTTTACCATGAGCTCCAGGCCCAGTTCGTCGGCGCGTTTTTCTTCGAGCGGGGTACAAATGAGGCCACGACCATGGGTTGCCATAAAATTGATGATCTCTGGGGTGATGATCTCTGCGGCGCAAATAAAATCGCCCTCATTCTCGCGGTCTTCGTCGTCTACAACAATGATGACGCGCCCGGCGCGAATTTCGACAATGGCCTCTTCGATGGTATTAAGTTGAATTTGGTCAGACATGAAAGCTGCGGTAATGTGTGGACGGTCAAGTAGGGCTGGAGAATTTTGGCGCAAAGGTATTTGAATGAACGGCGGTTCTTCTTCTCATTTTCAGCATTGCCCGGATTGGAGGTGGTGGGCACGGCGCACAGTGTAGTGAGTGCCGCCAAATTATCACAACAGAATACTTACTCATCTTCCGTTTTATACAGGAATTTCAGAAAAAGAAGGCGGGTATTTGAAAATGAAAAACGGCGATTTAATCCCGATTTCCTTGCGCAAAAAAGCGGAGGTTTCGGAGTGGCTGGGGCAGTGAAGCAGAAATCGCTACTTTTGCCGCCCAATGCACCCACCGCTATTCAAAATCAGGCAGAACGCTTACTTCGGCTTTATCAACGCTGAGGGAGAACTTGCTATTGAGCCGCAATATCTGGAAGCAGGCGAGTTTCAAAACGGCTTCACCACAGTGCGGCTTAATGGTCTTTTGGCATTGTTGGATTCGCTGGGCAGGCTGTATATCAAACGTTTGTATCGAGCCATTGGGCCATTTTCTGAAAATTTGGCGAGAGCACAGGTAGCGCAACTTTGGGGCTATTTGGACGCTCGTGGCAACGAGAGCATCGCCCCACTTTTTGAACATGCAGGAGATTTTTGCGAGGGCCTGGCCCCTGCCACTTTTGAGGGCAGCGCGGGCTTTCTTAACCCAGAAGGGCAATTTGCTATCCGCCCTATTTTTTCCAAAACGGGCAATTTCAGCAAGGGCCTTGCTCCTGCCTATAGCGAAGGATTGTGGGGATTTGTAGATAAAACAGGCGCGTATTGCATTGAACCTCAATGGGATGGAGCAAGTCCGTTCCAAGGAGAGTCTGCCTTGGTGACACGCGATGGTCGTTGGGGATTGTGTAATCGAGCAGGCGAAGAAACGGTTCCACCACAGTTTGAATTTGTAAAAGGCCACGCGCACGGGGAGTTTTTTGACGGCATGGCACTGGCTTTTCGAGATGGTAAATATGGGTTTGTGAGCCAAGACGGGAACATTGCTGTGGAACCGATGTTCGACCTGGCAGGCGATTTTGGCGAAGGATTGGCTTTGGTTGAAATAAACGGTGCTTATGGCTACATTGACAAGGCGGGTAAACTCTCCATCATGCCAAAATTTGAGGATGCAGGCGTATTTTCTGACGGTCTTGCTCAGGTTTGCGCCAATGGACTATGGGGATACATCAACCCAGATGGGCAAATTGTGATACCTCCGACATTTCAATCTGCGGCACCTTTCCGTGAGGGTCTCGCGCTTAGTGTTTTGGGTGGGAAATGGCAATACATCAATCGTCAGGGCAAGGTAATTTGGCGGGAGCATTAGGTTTCTGCGCAGAATTATTTCAGGCAACGCCGCAACGTTCATAGTATTAGAAAAATCGTCACGGCGTTGCGTGAAATAATTTGCTTGATTTCCAGAGTCGCTCGGATTTAAAAAATTGAAAATCAAAGCCTTGAAAAATATTCCGCCCCCTTTTTTCGCGCTTATTTTGTTGGTGATCGCGGCTTGCGAAAGCTCTAAACCAGCCAAAAAACCAACCCAAGCAGCCGCACCGTGGTCAACTCCAGTTTCGGCGCCCAAATCTAATGCTGCCAAACAAGTAGCTTGGCTCGACAGTGAGCGGCTCATGCCCGTGCTTGAAAGAGCAACTCGGGAAAACAGACTCGTTTTTGTAGAATTTTATGCCTCTTGGTGCGCTCCATGTAAAGTGATGGAGGAGGATGTTTTTACACAAACTTCTGTTTATCAATACCTGAATGAAAATTTTCTGAACTTCCGCACGGATTTTGACTCACCCGCCGGAAAAACCATTGCTGAAATCTACGCGGTGGAAAAACTGCCCACGATCCTGTTCCTTGCGCCCAACGGGGTCGTGTTGGAACGGCATACAGGCATTACAAATCCTTCCGTTTTGAAGGCTTTGGGAGATTCGGCCTTAAGAAATTAAGGTACTACTAAACAAGGGGGACAGGATTTACATATCATAAGTCAATTCCACCACATCCGTTTCCGGATGCGACTGACAAGTGAGAATGTATCCAGCCTTCACCTCCTCATCGTCTAGCGCGTAGCAGGCATCCATTTTGACTTTCCCGTTTACAAGTTTTGCCATACAAGTGGAGCAGGCCCCTGCGGTGCAGGAATAAGGTGGGTCATATTTGGCTTTTACCAGCACGTCAAGAATGGTTGCTCCATCAGGCACAGGAAGTTCGATGCGTTCGCCCTTGAGGTGAACGATCACCCGCCGCTCACCCGAGCCGCCCTCTGCAATTTCGCCCGGGACGTGGGTAGCATTGACAAAGTGTTCGGTATGAACTTGTTTGGCGGGTATTTCCCGACTCAACAAGCTTGCTTTTATCGAATCAGCCATGTCGCCCGGGCCGCAGATAAAGTAGATACAATCGGACTCGGGGCCATGCGCCAGGTTTTCGTCTAAAAATGCATTTGCAGTTCGGCCTGTGATGCGCCCGATTTTGCCTTGCCAGTTGGTGGTACTTTTTTTGAACACGCCAAACAGTCCGCCCCCGGTACTTTCCTTACGGGGTTGGCTGAGTACATGCTCCACATGAAGTTGGCCGGTATAGCGTTCGGACAATCGGTCAAGTTCGTCTCGAAATATGATACTTTCCTCATTTCGACTTCCGTAGAGCAGAAAAATCGCGCTCATCGGCTCAGATTCGAGCGTGGTTCTGATGATGGACATCAAAGGTGTGATGCCACTTCCGGCAGCATAAAGATAGTAAGTGCGCCGTTTGTCGGGGTTGAGTTCGTTAAAAAAACGACCTGCTGGAGCGGCTATTTCGAGCGTATCTCCTACCTGGGCTTCGTCGTGTAAATAGGTGGAAGTTTTTCCTCCAGACACCTTTTTCACCGTCACTGCCAGACGGTTTTCCAGAGGGCTTGACGACATGGAGTACGATCTGCGCAATTCATGCCCATCCAAATGAAGGCGTAGCGTGAGGTACTGTCCTTGTTTGTAAGTGAACAAATCGCGCAATTCGTCGGGAATTTCCAGTTCGATGGTGGTGGTATCGGAGGTTTCGGCGGTCTTGCTTTTTATCCTTAGTTCAAAAAAATCCATGTCAATTTTGTGTAGAATCTTGGAATGGAGCGGTTTGTTTTTTTAGCCAGCCGCTCCCAAAATATTCGGCAAAAATAAGCCGCCTAAACACGCCGACCACGGAATAGTTGAAATGAAAAATTATAGAAAACGGAAACCTTTATGAAAACTTCGAATATCCCAAACAACAACTATTACCTTAGCCCCTGAAAATCAACACTTTTAACCTTCTAAACGCAAGGCAAGAACAACATGAAAAGCAATAGCCTTCTCACCTACGTCCTCTACGGCCTCTTGGGCTTGTTCATCTTAACTGCGGGATATTACGCCTGCCAAAAACAAAAAGAGAAAAAAGAACTGGCGGCGCGAGAAGCTGCCGAACTCGAAGAAACGCTTCGTGATATGGGTTATGCCTCCGAAGATTCCATCGCTGCGGTTGGCAGTTCTTACACAAACAAAGATTCGGTCACAAAGTCTACCACAACAAAACCTACCGCCATTACCAAACCCACAGTGTCAAAAAATGGCATAGAAAGCGAGTCCTCCACCAAAACAGCTACACCCAGCACAAACAAGCCTGCCACAACGGTTACAAAGCCTACATCCACGGCTACAAAAAAAGGGGTCTCCGCTGTAAAAGGTCCCGGCACGGGTCGTTGGGCTGTGCGGGCTGGCACTTTTTCTTACATGGAAGGCGCAAGGCGCCAATTGGAGGCCGTGATCCGGGCGGGCTATCCAAATGCTGAAATTTCCAAAACCAAAGAAGGTTTGGCCGCCGTGATTGTGTTCCGTTCCAACGACAAGGGGGCTGCCATTCGGGTTGCCGACAAATTGGAGGAGAAAGGAATAGACGCTGCTGTTTTTGATCGGACCAATTGATTGTTTCACAAGACGCCACAAGGCCACATCGTTTTTTTTAAATTACGCTGTACCATTTTGGCACAAATTTTTCTTTGGCATGATTGGCCCTGTAGCTTTGAGCGGCAGGGCCAATTTTTTTACCACACTACAAATTCCGTCCTGCGGTTTCTCGCTCGACCTTCTGCGGTATCGTTCGATTCGAGGGGCTTGCTTTCTCCAAAACCTTTGAAGCGCAGGCGTTCAGAGGCGATACTTTTACGAAGCAGGTAATCGTGAACAGTTTTTGCACGTGCTTCAGAAAGTGTTTGGTTGAGCGCATCGTCGCCTACATTGTCTGTATGGCCGTTGATTTGGATTTTAAGGGTTGGGCTTTCTGTAATCAAATGCGCGAGCCGATCCAGTTCCGCCAATGATTCGGGTCGAAGTGCAGCAGACCCTGTTTCAAAAAAGACGTTGCGCAGGATGATCGGTTTACCTGCCGGAGCTTTGGCGGCTGCGGGGTCGTTTTCTGTCCCAATTGGCTGAAGTTCAATGTTTAGCAAAAATGGTTTGTCGAGCGTAGCGCTTTCCACCAGGTTGAAATTGTCAGAAAAGAACAGAAATTTATCCTTGCTCACATTCAGCGCATAATCTTTACCTGCAGGGAGGCACACGAGGAATGTGCCATCAGATTTTGTATTCGAACGCACGAAAACCTTTCCCGTTTTTAAATCTGTAAATTCTACTTTGGCTGTAATCGGGTAGCCTGTGACAGCATTCGTAACCAGTGCTTTGGCATAGGTGACGGGTTGTGGTCGGGCGAAAACGGGCAATTCAAAAGTGTAAATATCAAGTCCGCCTTTGCCGCCGGGCCGATCACTGGCAAAGTAGGCCGTGCGACCGTTGAGGCTTACCACGAGCATACCTTCTTCCCCTTTTGTGTTGATGGGGTAGCCCAGGTTTTGCGG
>JBBQSW010000131.1:0-9154 GCA_038213575.1 Chitinophagales bacterium
TTTTACGTCGGTTTTAAGAATAATTCTGCCTACGACCGCCTCTGGGAAGGACGCCGAATCTGGGGCGGCATCACCAACGCCAGCCGGACTTTTGGCAACTGGACCATCAATTGGAGCGGAAAATGGGAAGGAAAAGAACCCGCTAATATTCAGGCCATCCGTCGTGAAATCGTGTATCGCCACATCGCCTGGGCCAATGTGCTGCGCCTGCAATTGCGCAAAACCAGCGTCTGGGGAAACCACTACGCCACAAACATCACCAACAAAATGATCCATACCACCAAGCCGGAGGAGCAATTCCTGGGGGACATAAAACACCTCTCCGACAACCTGCTCAGTCCGGAAGAATTTGAGATCATCAAAACCAAAGGAAACAAAGCGACTTACCTGCTTTTTCTACAAAGCCAGCGCCTGACCCAACTCAAACACCAGGGACTGCTGAGTGAATTCGAACACAGCGACCTCGAAAAAATGATCTCCGAATGCTATAACCAGCAAGGCGCGGCAGAGCGGATCAAGTCGTTCCCATTCCCGCGTCAGTATGGTTTTTTCAGCACAGTCTTTGTGTACTTGTTTAATTTTCTGTTGCCTTTTGCACTGCTTGGCGAGCTGGCCAAATTCAATGAAAACGCGCTTTGGATGATCATACCTTTCTCTACACTGATCTCCTGGGTGTTTTTCACCATGGAAACCATCGGCGACTCCAGCGAAAACCCCTTTGAAAACAGCATCAATGACGTGCCGATGACGGCCATTTGTCGCAACATCGAGATTGATCTGCGCGAAATGCTGGGCGAGACGGATTTGCCAGCGAAGATACAGGCGGTAAATGGGGTGTTGTTTTAAGGCATTTCGGATCCGAAAAAGTATGATTTAGAAATTCAAAAAAGAACCTTCTATGAGGCTGCTGCTATTCCTATCTTTTTACACCACCTTTTTGTCCGCTCAACTCCCTTATGATGATGTAAACCAATATCCTGTCCGAAAAGAAACCGGTATCCAAATAGGAAATGTAGCCAACTATTGCGGATTTGACTACACGCTAAAGATCAACCTGTACAAACCCATGGGTGACAACAATCTGAACCGGCCGGTCATCATTTGCATCCCCGGCGGAGGACCCTGGGCCTATGCTGATGAGAACGATCCGGTCATGGATGAGGTCGCGCGGAATTTTGCCAGCAGGGGCTATGTGGCCGTTGTTTCCAACTACCGAAAAGGATTACACCTGTATCCATTCCCAAGCGGCTCGCCCATGGCAACCAGTATCATCACGCTCACGGTGCTCTGCGATTGGAGCTTCTACGGCGGCATGTATCCTGCCGATCACAACGAAGTACAAAGAGGAGTTTTCCGTTGCAGTCAGGATATCAAATCGGTCGTGAAATTTATGAAGGGAAATCATGAGGCCGACAGCTCCTGTGTCAAGCAGGTCTTCTTGCTTGGGCATAGTGCGGGGGCCATGATCGCGCTGGAGGCGGCACTGTTGGACCTGCCCGCAGAAAAGCCAACAGCCTGTTATGCACTAACTGACGCGACCAACCCGGATTGGAAGGACAATCTTTTCCAGTTGTGCGGTCCGGAAAACAAAGAAGATTCAGCCTATATCAAACAAAATCCCGGACAGAATCATGAATCGCCCTCCTGCTATCAACGGCCCGACCTGGGCAGTATTGAAGGCAGTTTGTTTTCTGCCAATGGTTACGATGCCAGCGTACTGGGAGTAGCTTCCTGGGCAGGAAACTTGATCTACCAGGATTCCGCCCTGCTTTCTGGAAGCCAGCAAACAGCTATTTATATGTATCACCAAACCAATGACTCGCTGGCGCCATTTGGGGTTCAAAAACCGTTTTTGCTCTTCAATTACCTGCTATCGCCCTTTGTAAGCACCAATTGGCCTGTGGTGGCAGGCGCAGGCTGGCTGGATCAAAAATTAAACAACCTGAACTGGGCTGCCGGGCACCGTCTCTGGGCGTATACCAATCCGGTTCCGCAGCCTTATTTGTTTGGCGCCGAAAACCATGGTTTTCAACCCAGTCTGACAGCGGTGATCGACAGTACTGCACGTTTTTTTGCTGAAAAGATCCAGTCCTCCCCCCCTTGTTTGACCAATGCAACCGCTGAGGTCGCCGACCCTGCAGTTTCGATATTTCCAAACCCTACCAACGGCCTTCTGCATATCAGTTGGCAAAACGCCTTTTCCGGGCAAGTGGAGATTTTCAATGCGGTGGGTGAGTCATTTTTGACACAAACCTTTAATGGTCAGCATATTAGCCTTGATCTTTCATCCCTAGGCGCAAGTAACGGGCTGTACTTTGTGAAAGCAATCACATTGAACCAATCCTTTTGCGCAAAAGTAATTTATAACGGGAGGTAGATACTTGTGCACTCCGCAGAGACTGTGGGAGCCACCGCTTTGATACGTCATCGAAAGTCCAAACAAGGATTTACCTGATTTCTGAAATATTTAAAGGATTTTTGAGCCCAATCCAATCAATCCTTTCCATCCTTAAATCTATCCTTAACAAAATTCTGCTTCCACCCATGGTTTCCTACGAACAAATCTTCCAAAACAACCGCCAGTGGATAGCGGAAAAAACCGCCAGCGACAAGGATTTTTTCGAAAAACTGGCGCAGGACCAAACCCCCGAATACCTCTACATCGGGTGTTCAGACAGCCGCGTGACCGCTGAAGAGCTCATGGGCGCACAGCCGGGCGAGGTGTTTGTCCACCGAAATGTCGCCAATGTAGTGGTCTCGATTGACCTCAATGTCTTGTCCGTCATCAACTATGCCGTGCGCCACCTGAAAGTCAAGCGTATCGTGGTGTGCGGACACTATGGCTGCGGGGGGGTGAAAGCCGCCATGCAATCCAAGGATCTCGGCATCCTCAACCCCTGGCTGCGCAACATCCGCGACGTGTACCGCCTGCACAAAAACGAACTCAGCGCCATTCCGGACGAACACGCGCGTTACGACCGTCTCGTGGAACTCAACGTGCAGGAACAATGCGTCAACGTCATAAAGACCGCCGCTGTACAGCAGCGGTACGTGGCAGAAGGTTTCCCGACCGTACACGGCTGGGTGTTCGATATGCGCACCGGCATACTCAAAGACCTGGAGATTGATTTCCGGAAAATCTTGGCTGAAATTCAAGAGATTTACAACCTGACCAATACGGACTGGTTTGATGGCAGCGACCGTTGAAAGTGTGGCACACCTAAAATAGAGAGGTCTGCCACACTTTCTTGAATACGCGCTTAAATCTGGGTTTATTTGTCCGAGGTATTCGCATACTTCGCTCCTCCCTTGGGTCGTAGCAAAATCCAAATAAGCACTACGGCCAATAGCCCCAAACCAATCCATTTCCACCAGGATTTTTCTTCTGGTGGAGGCGGGGGCATTTCACCATGTTCGGCCTTCAGCGCAAATACCACCCCACCCCGGGTCTCGTATTTTGCATTTCCGGAGTCCTCCTCCTGTTCGAGGTTGAGCAGATAAATGTCCCGTTGATTGGGGGTTTTTTCGTCGGCCAAAAATCTGATTTGCATCTTGTTGTTTTCCCCCGGAGGGATATTCAGGCCTATGTAGGCACCCGCTTTCAACACTACGATTTGGCTGTCTTTCTGCTCTATGCCTTCTCCCTGGCGGCCGCCTTGCTCCCAAAGTTCCAGCAGTCGTCTGCTGCTTACGGCTATTTTCCCGTAATTGAAAATGGGCGTTTCGGCTGCCATGTTGTTGAACACGAGACGGGCTTTTGCCGGGGTTTCCCTGAAATTTGCGAAACGGGTTTCGGTCTGCGGCCCTCTTTGACCGGGGGATGCCTGCATATCTTCCTCGGGAGGTGAGGCAACAATGTCCAGATTTTGCCAGGCTGCGTTTCTGTTGAATCGCACATAGGTGCTTAAGCCTACAAGCGGGTTGCCGGCACTGCCATTGCAGCTTCTATTCGGACAAGTAGTTTCGTCTTCTAATCGAGCTATGATACAAATATGGTCGCTGGGCAAATCACTTGGGAGCGGAATCGGGGGGTTAATATACCGCACGTTGCTACTCCACCCTGTGTAGACATTGTAACCAGTGCCAATTTCTGTCCATCGTGCAGCATCATACCAATCGTTGTTTCCCGTGGAAGCATCTGCCCAATACACATGCAGATTGTCACTGGAGGAAGAAGCGCCCATGCTGGACCTGTTGACTCGCACGTGGATGTAATTGGTGATCCCAGCCCCAGTTGTAACGTTCGAGCCGGATTCCGACATGTCGTTGGCCGTGCTGTTTTGATTTACAGCAATTCCATCTGCGTAATAATATGCACTGGGGCCTGAAGCCTCCGTGCCCACATCTGTGGGGAAGTCTTTGATAAAATAAACTGGCCCTGCACCCGGCCCAGCTTCATCCGCATTACCTTCGCTGTCTTGCATTGGGCCCCGCAAGGTCTGCATCACTGCATATATCCTGTCGGCTTGGCCAGCACTGAACATCAGGCGCTGATCGTCGTCAGTAGCATCCATAAAATTGCAATACATATCACCATAGGGGCTTTCCGCGCGATTGAAATATGGATAACTCGCCATGCCATTGTTCGGGCCTTCCTGGGGCGGAGTGTCGGCCACTTCATCTGAGCCAATCGCGCTTCCCATCCCCCAGATATCTTTGAGGCCCAGCCATTTGGCTACAAGGTTTGTGAGCGCACGGCCTTTGTTTCGACCCAATGCCGAGAATCCAAAATAGTCCACATCAATGACGACTCCATCTTCAGTGGCTCGGCTGGGCAAATCAGCCGGAAGCGATGCGTAGCCCTCCCTGAGCTTATCGTCCAGTCTGCACACCCAAATGTTCAGGTAGCTGTCAGAAGGCCAGGCATCGTTTCCGCCCGAAGCCTTGAATTTGACCTGATTTCGCGTTTCCCGGTTTGAGTCGAGGGGCGCAAACCCGAAGGACGCTTTGCCGGCAGTTGTCCTGACAATGCCATTGGTCGCTTTGGCGGTAGGGCTGCGCCTGGCCAAGGCAAACTGGATGCGGGTATCTGCTGCCAAAACCCGGAAGGCTTCGGGTACTTTGGCAAGTTCGTCGGCGTTTTTTCTACGGAAATCACGGTTTAATGCCGCTATCTGCTGTTCGACAAGCTGGTCAGCAACAGGGTTTGCCCCAGCTTCCTGCACCAAGTGAACCACTACGGGGATCGTGATCACATTAAACGGCAATGCCGCATCTCCGATCCGTTTGTTGCGTTCAAGTTCGGACTTGATTTTGCCTTCAAAATCTGCGTTGCTGGCTGCAAACCCTTGGTCGTTTTTAAGCCGTTCTGCAATATCTTGAAATGTGGAATCGGCAGGAAGCCCTTTTTGGGCTTGACGGCAACCGAGCAAGACAATGGCTATCAAAGCCAAAAAGTGGCAAATCGTTTCGAATTTCATTGGTCAACGTTTTTTAATGAATGATTCCATGTTCGTCTGTCTTCAAAAGGTAGCCGGGGCTTGGGTTTTTCTCGATGGTTGCAGTCATGAGCCATCCTCCGTCTTTGCACAAAAACAATGAATTTGCCCCTTCCGACTCGGTTGCGCTCCTTCCGCCGTAATCCTGGGAATCGGAAATGGTATTATTGCCGTCTGTGGTGATTTTGAAAAAATGGGCTGCCGATTGTGCGCCGTCCACAAACCGTTTGCCCGCTATGCCGACGCTGCCTTCATTCGTCAAGGCACAGGCCCATGCCTCCATACTATTGGTGCCCGGCAACGATTCGTCCCATCCACAATCCGAAGAGGGGCACGCGTTCACCAGGTAAATTTCGGCTGACCCGCTGCTGTTAATTCTTGCTCCCACCGCGAAAGCATTGCCATTGGGCAGGGTGACCACATCATTCAAATACGTTATCGCGCCTGCATAGGGCTTGTTAAACAATTCGGCGCCGCTGTTGGCATCGAGTTGAATTACAATTCCACGGATGGTGCTTGGAGTGTTGGATTGCCAGATGGTGCCGGTTATTGAAACGCGCCCTGCTTGAGAAGCATCCAAACTGCATTTATCCCCCGTTGCTACCAAACCGTTCAATATCAAGGTGTGTCGGTCTATCTCTGTGAGTTCGCCGCCGCTTACAGTACGCAGTTTGATAACCACCATGCTGGAGGCATTCGGTGGGCCAATGAGCGCGAGGGCGAATATGTCGCCATTGGGCGCCACGTCCACGTCCCTTATTTGAGAATCTGTGTTGCCGACCGTTGCGGAAAAGCTCATAAAAGGGTCGCCTTCGCTGTCAGTTTTGTAGAGCAACCCTTTGTCCCCTTGATACCCGGCAATCAGAATTTCTCCATACAGGGTTTCGGATACTGCGAACGCATCATTGGTGCCGTTGCCTATCTTTTTTCCCCATACTAAAATACCACTCCTGTTGCGTTTTTCAAGATGGATAAAACGGTTTGAATTGCCCAAACTTCTGAGCGAGCCAACTGCCACAAACAAGTGATCTTGGGTTTCGATGGCATCCACGTAGTTCCGTGAGGTGTCCTGGATATGGAGATCGTTTATGATTTCAAAAGTGGGGGCTTCGTTTGGCACTTCCTTGTAGCAAGAAGATAGCGCAAGAATGGCCCAGCCGACGAGCAAAAAATATGGGGATTTCATAGATAGCTTGGTTTTAAGTGCGTGAGAATTCTGGGTTAGAACTGTATGCGGAAGCTCGCCTTCATTGGGGGCGCAAACGCCATGCCCTGTACGGAAGCGCTCGGAACAAAGGAAAGCCCCAAGGTTTTTTTGCCTTGTTTGAGCGTTTTTTGCCAGGAAAGTCGCTTGCCAAGAAAAAAGGCGCCTGCGAGAAAAACCGCAGTGCCACCAATCTTCATACCTATTGCCGTACCGCGCTTGGTGTTCGCCTGATCGAACAAATCATCCCGCGAGGTTTCTGCATATATTTCGTCAAATTGGTCGGTATTGGACTTGTAAGTGTCGTACAGTGCTTGGGATCTGGTATCAAAGTCCTGGCCCCAAACAAACAGCCCCGACCCAACGAGCAAGCCGCCGGCAGCAAACCACCATTCGCGTTTGCTCTTTTTCAACTCTTCGTACATGATGTTGTCGAGCCACTTTTCGGCCCGAGGTGCCTGGGCCTTGTAACCAGCGTTGAGGTAATTGCACAAATGGGGAATCCTTTTTTTGTCGTTTTTCGCGTTTTGAATTTTATCAAACAAGCCCGGCGCTTCTGGCGGCTTTATCCCCCTGTGGACCAATTCGAATACCTTGGAATAAATGCTCTCTTTGAGATTGGACTCCTGCGATTCTTCGGCAGTCAGGTTCCAGGTATCCGTGTGCAACATTTCAGTAGTCTCGATGGCTTCCAGTGACATGTTGAGCGTCAATCTCCCATCGGCCGCTTTTTCGATGGATACAAAAATTACTTGTTCGGCTTTGGCGGTTTTCAAGGCGGTTTTCACCTTTTTGGAGGCGTTGTTGAGGTGTTGCAAGTCCTGTTCGGTCCTCGCGATCTCGTCCAGCGTTCCGATACGGTCGCGGTCAAGCAGGGTGCAACCGTTGATCCTTTTGAGCGCTGCTTCTACAAAACGTTTCACGTCGCCCTTCGCGCCTTCTGCGCGGGCGTTTTCGACTTTTACGGGCCAGATGAATACCTTTTGGCAGTCAGGTGTTGGTGTGAGCGTAGAGGGTTGAGCGGATGCAGCCGTGTGCAAAAGCATCGCCAGGATCAGCATCAGGAAATGGTTTTTCATTGTTATTCGCATTTGAAGTTCAGGTAATTTTGGTTTGTCAGGGTTTTTGCGGGAGAGGATTTACCATCTTTTACCAATAGGATTTTATTGCCGCCTGGCTTTTTTATCAATTCGATCTCCCCCATTGTTCCCTCTAAGCTGCCAACTTCATTGCCATCTACCATAATGGAGGCGTCTCGCCAACAAGCATCAGCCTTGATGGATACGCTGATTTTTTCCTGTACTAGTTCTTCTTTTTTGGTGGGCGATTTCGGCGGTTCTACCCGGTCAGATGTGGGGGTATTGGCCTTATGCCCGCCAGCATTTGAAGCGGGAGGATTGTCCGGCTTTATTCCCTGGTTTCCAGCATCGTGAACAGTGGTCGGAATAGAAATCACAACTTTGGGCGAATCCATGGTTGAAACAGGAATTTGTACAGGAATCTGAGCCTTTTCGGGCCTGAACATCCACCATGCGCCAAGTCCCAACAAGGCGACCAAAACAACTATCATAAGCGTCTCCTTGAGCGGGAATGGGGAAGAAATCGGGGAAGAGGGTGCTCGCAAAAGCGAAAGGATAGATTCGGACAGCCGGGCCAATTCTTTTGAATAATCGTCGTGACTCAGCGTGCCTTTAATGTGCTGATCTTTGAGCGAAGCAAAACGCGACGACAGCAACAGTGCGTTGTCCCGGAAAGAGCTGCCGCTAAAATTTGGCTTGTCCGTATATGATTCGATCAGCGCAAGCGCCGGGCCAATTTCGGCCTGCCGGATAAAGGATTCTACCTTGGATCTTAAAGATTGGAAAGTCATTCGGGGGGAAATGAGAAAATATGGTGCAATATTAAAACATGAAATTTATTTTGAGGGAATCTCGACTCAAAATTTTTTCTTTGCCCAAAGCCTGCTCGAACATTTTATCAAAACACAACCTCCTTTCACTTGTAGCGTTTTACCGCACACGCTTTGACCACACACATGAAAATCACAGACATCCTCTCCGTTTTAGAAGCCGTGGCCCCGCCGCATTTACAAGAATCCTACGACAACGCGGGCCTCATCGTCGGCAACCCGGAGACCAAAGTAAGCGGGGTGCTTTTTTGCCTTGACTCTACCGAAGCCATTATAGAAGAAGCCGTTGCGAAGGGCTGCAATTTGGTGGTTGCGCACCACCCGATTGTGTTTCGGGGACTGAAACGGTTCAATGGAACGACCTATATCGAACGGACGGTGATGCAGGCGTTGCGGCAAGATGTGGCCATTTACGCCATGCACACCAACCTCGACAATGTGTACCATAAAGGCGTAAACGCTAAAATCGCGGAGAAAATCGGGCTTTCTGACACGCGTATACTCGCCCCCAGGCCGACGGATTTTGAAATCGGGGCCGGGCTGCTTGGCAATCTTCCTGCACCTATGGACGAAACCGAGTTCTTGCAGCACATCAAAAAAACA
>JBBQSW010000132.1:0-9023 GCA_038213575.1 Chitinophagales bacterium
TGAGCCGTATTTTTCACGTCAAAATTTTGCTGGACGTGGGCACTTGCAGCTTGACTCATTTGCTGGTATTCTTCGTCTTTCATTTGGTAAAACTGCTCAATATGCCGCGCCAATACCTCAGGATTGCGCTCTGGGGCGAGCAAACCAGTCTGATTGTGCAATACCTCAGCGGGAATATCAAAATGCGTGGTCGAAATGACTGGCAATCCAGTGGATTGTGCTTCCAGGATAGCAACCGGGCCACCTTCGCAGTCCTTATTGTCTGCGTAGCAACTGGGATGAATGAACACCTCAAAAGACCTCAAAAAATCAGCCAATTGCTCGTGCGGCAGAAAATCGAGCCAAGTCACCGCTGATTCCAAATGATTGATTTTGATAAAGTTGCGCATTTCCTGCACCAATTTTTGGTCCTGCTTTTCGCCTGCAATGGTCAAATGCAAATGGGGGCAGTTTGTTCGTGCCAAGGCGAGCGCAGCCAGGGTATCCATGTATCCTTTTTTTTCGGTGATGGTAGCTACCTGAACAAGCCGTAGTTGGCCGGCAGTCTTTTTTCTTTCAAAAAATGGAAACTCGTCGGGCCTAAAACTCATCGGCAGCACGGTGATCTTTTCCGTCAGACAACCTTGTTCCATTAACACTTCTCGGCCATGCGCACCTGCACAAGTGATGGCCGCCGCGCCCTTGAAAAGTTGCCGATAACGCGCTTGATAAGCGGGCTTTTCATAAGGAAGCCGCTCGTAATCAAAGCCATAAAACGAAGTGACCAAGGGTATCTCCAGCCTTTGAGCCAGATCCAAATAATGACACCCAACGGGCGCAAAATGGGCGTGAAGCACATCGGGAGGATTGTTTTTTAACTGATGGAACAGCCAGTTTCGGTATATTGGCCAACGTCGCTCCGCGCGGATCAGGTTTGCAGAAAACCACCCGAATTGCCATTCATTTTTGGGCAGCCAGCCCGTCATTTGCTGGAGCGGACGGGTAAAAAATCGAAACTCAGGAATGTAGTAGTCATTGCCCAGTATCCAGGGAGCAGCCACCCATTGTTCTACCCCGGGCGTTGCACGCATGAGTTGCCAAGCCCAATTCATGGTGGGTGGAAGGTAGAGATCAAAAAGGTGAAGGACTTTCATGATTGACTGGATTGCCGGTACGCCTTCATCCGCACTTTTTTCCCGCGCTCTGTCTCGACCGCATCTTCCCAGAGCAGTTCGATGCCTTGGAGTTTTTCCAGTTCAGGACGTTTGTGCGGCGTAATGATGACGAGTAAGGGTGCGGCTTGCAGCAAGTTCCAAGTGAGTGAAAACAAATCCTTTGCTGGACAAAGGTGCATCGCAAAGGAACTGACGATAAGCGAATATTGCCCAGAAAGCCCATTGCGTATCACGTCCTTGAAATCGTGGCGAAGGCAAGGCAAGCCCGTTTTTCGTTCGAACAATGCGTGGGTGAAAGGGTCGCAGCCGATAATGTTTTTTGTACCAAGGCTTTGGAGCACACTGGCCACTTCGCCGCCACCCGCAGCGAAATCAAGTACCCTGCCCGAGCAATTAAATCGCGCATAGTTGCGCTCCAACAAAGCACGGATTTGTGGCAGATGAGGATTTTCATAATCGTCCGAAAATTCACGGTAATAGCCTTCCGCGCCGTGTTCTTCGTAGAGTGGGCGTATTTTGGGGGCGCGGCTTTTAGTCGTCATAGTGGCCCTTACATTTCAAAACTGTGATAGTATCAGCCTCTACTCTGTATATCAAACGATGTTCTTGGGTAATTGGACGACTCCAACAACCAGAAAAATCTCCTTTAAGGGGTTCTGGCTTTCCACGCCCGTTGAAAGGGTCTCGTGTTACTTCAACGATAAGATCGCCGATTTTTTCAAAAACATCTTGGTCTTCAGCCTGCCATTCAAGAAAATCTTTGAAGGCTTTAGAGGTAAATTTGATTGATTTCATTGGGCCACCGTCTGCGGTTTGTAAAAAGATTCAAACTCTTCGACTGTAAAAAGGGTACAATTTTCACCTGAATCGGCTTCCGCAATGGATTTTTTGAGTTCTTCTGAATACGGCGACTTAGGACGCACCGAAATGACCACCTCATATCCCTCGCCATTGGCTTTCAGCAGACTTTTGATTTTTTCAAAAAGGCTACTGTCAAATTCAGAGGCTGCTATGGTGAAAATGGCCTGCATAATTCAATAATTGATATGGTTGAAAATAGACGACTGAAATATCTGACTCCTTAGATAAAGATACTGGATAAAGAACAATAAACCAAGGGTCAATTTTTCAATTTCTTACTGTAATCCCGTTCAAGACTGTCAAGCAGGACTTGATAAGCAGGGTCATCAATGGGGCTTTCATATTTTGTTTTGTTTTTGCCAAAGAGTTTGAGCCGCACCGTGTTGTAGCGGCTGGGGTGCATCCGCAGGTCCTGAAGCAATAGTTGGAGATGGTGTGTGCTGCTGACGAGGTTGTTGTAAAGTTCTTCATCCGTGAGGGTTTTGCCTACGAGGCCCTTACCACGCACAAGATTTTGGGCGAGTGTATCCACCCGGCTAAGTGTTCCGGTCGTGGTGGCGAGCGTGCCCCGCAGCGCCCTGAGCGAAAGGGTCACAGAGTCTATCGCACTGGAAGCCTTTTTAGAAGTCTCGTCTAAGCCTGCATTTTTGAGTTGCTGGCTGAGGGCCGAAAGATTGGCGATGGCGTCGCTGATATTCTTGTCGTTGGCTTTGATGGTGCCACTGATGGCGGCAAAATTACCCGTAATGGTTTGGATGCTCTGCTCATTGAGCGCTAGGATATGGTTGAGCCGGTTGGTCATCACTTCTATGTTCAGGAGCGAATGGTCCAAGGCACTCAAGGCACTGGCCATACCGTTGGGATTGGCCTTTGCCAGTGAATCAATATTGATGGAAAGTCCTCTTTTCAAGCGGTCGGTATACTCATCAAAACCAGATGGGTCGCCCAAAAGGCTCTGTATGAGCGATTTAGACCCACCAATCAGATAATCGCCACTTTTGGCGCAATCACCGTCGCAAGGGTTCCGGATAATAATCTCGACTGCTTTGCCCCCCATTAAACTCAGGCCAATAATACTTGCAATAGCATCTTTTGGGATATCCACGCCTCCATCAATGCTGAGCACTGTAATAATGGTCTTGTCATCGACAGGGTCAATATACATTTTTTTGACCATGCCAACCTGATAACCCTGAATGAACACCGGACTAGAGGGGCGCAATTGATCCACATTATCGTACTTGACATAAAACGTTTTAGCGGTGGTGAGAACGTTTTGGCCCTTGAGGAATTTAAAGCCCCAAAATCCTAGCCCTAGGGCGACCAAAGCGAGGAGGGCAATTTTGACTTCGTTTCTGATTTTGAACATTTTTGTTGGGATGGTTGAGATATTGGGATATCGAGACATTACACATTGCCCCAATATCTAATTTTCTTAATTTGTCAATTTTGCACGATGGTTGCCGTTTTGAAGCCCATGTTTTGTATTTCGGGCAACACTTTTTCTGCCTCGGCCTTTGTGGCGTAAACACCTGAATAGTAATGGTATTTCCCGTCTTTGTTTAATTCTTTAACATTAGCAAGCAGACTCAGTTGGCCCACGTTCGGGTCCAGTTTGTTCGGCCAAGCCAGGAGATAAATGGTAAAATCTTTCGGGGCGGCTGGGGTTGGGGTGGTGGATTTAACGCCTGTGACAGGTTTTCCAAGCGTTGTTTTTGGTTTGTCTACCGAAGCTTTGGAGGAAGGAGTGTTAATTGGTGTTTTTTGAGCAACGGTTTTGGCAGGGAGCGGCTTGCCCTCTGCCTGCCGAGCCACGTCAGGCGGGAAAGCTTTGGCGGGTTTAACCGGCGCATCCGCTACATTTTGGATGGATTTTCCTGTTTCTATATGTCTCTTGTACGCTTCGAAGGATTGGAAAATAGCCAACGCCATTTGCTCACGGCCCTCCTCGGAGGCAAGGAATTCTTCTTCGGAGGCGTTGGTGAGGTATCCTGTTTCGATCAGGACGGAGGGCATCGCTGTTTCGCGCAACACTAGGAAACCCGCTTGTTTAACTCCCCGGTCTGTCCTAAAAGCCACCGCGTTGGCGAATTGTTGTACATAACTGGCCATCAAAATGCTTTGCTCCAAATACGCACTCTGCCAAACACTGGCAAATATCTCCGCTTCAGGGCTGGCAGGATCATACCCTTCATAATTTTTCTGATAATCTTTCTCTAGATAAATGGCGGAGTTTTCACGCTTTGCCACATCCAGGTTGTCTTTGCTGCGGTGAAGGCCCAACACATAGGTCTCGGCGCCTTGTACTGACTTAGAAGGAATTGAGTTGCAGTGAACACTGACAAAAAGGTCAGCTTTGTTGCGATTGGCGATGGCCGCACGCTCATTGAGTTCCACAAAAAAATCAGCATCGCGGGTATAAATAACCTTGATCTCGGGATAATTCGCTTCGATGTAGGCGCCCAACCGAAGCACGATGGCCAAACAGTTCTCTTTTTCGTGCGCCGAAGCGCCGACACAGCCGGGGTCTTTGCCGCCGTGCCCGGCATCAAGTACGATGGTTTTAATTCGATATGGGGGAGCGGTGGAGGGTAGAGGATTGAAGGTAGAGGATTGAAGGTTGAAGGATGGGTGATGGTGATGCCCGGCAGATTCCATACTTTTGCCGAGTTTTAAACACGCAACCCTACACCCTAAACCCTCCTCTCCATGGTGAAGGTTAAAATTTTCAAAAACAAGCCACGCTGCGAGGAGTACGAGCGTTCGTAGTGCGAAGTTTGACTTCATAAATTCGAACTCTAGGTTTTCTTTAAATTTGAATGAGGGCAGGATGATGAAGTTGGATTTTAGACATTGGAGCTTGGACTTTGTAACGCTCCCGGACTATGTTTTCTGTTTCAAAAGTCCATTGTCTAATCTCCAGCCTCCAATATCCAACTACTAAAAAAAGACCAGTGCAAAAATTACCCGGCAAATATCGGCATTTCTTACAAATAGCTTGCCTGCTCTTGTGCGCCCCTGCATTGGCGCAAACAAATCCCCGCCCTGACTCCTCCCTTATTGGAAGGGTAGCAATGGATTCTCTGCCTCCTGCTACCTTCCAAGATTCCGCCACGATAGACCTTTCCAAGATAAAAATCAGCAACGATGGACTCGACGATGTAGTGGAATATGCCGCAGAGGACTCCATGTGGTTTGACGTAAAAAGCAAGCAGGTGCACCTTTATGGTGGAGCTACTGTAAAATATACTTCCTTGAATATCAAGGCTGGATACATCCTTTTGGACTACGCGAACAGCGAAATTTCCGCACAGCAATTGGCAGACAGTACGGGCCAATTAACCGGATTGCCTGATTTCAAAGATGGCGAACAGGCCTTCATAGCTACCCGACTTCGCTACAATTTTAAGACCAAAAAAGGCATCATCTACGAGGCGCGAACCCAACAGGAAGATCTTTATGTACTCGGCGAACGGGCCAAATTTATCAGTGGCATATCGGTTGACACGACCATAAAAGCCCGAAACACCATCTACAACCAAGACGCACTGCTCACCACCTGCGACGCTCCCCATCCCCACTTTGGCATCCGCACCAAAAAACTGAAAGTCATTCAGGATAAAATCGTGGTCACCGGATTATCAAATCTTGAAATCGGCGGCATCCCCACCCCGCTCATCATTCCATTCGGCTTTTTCCCCATCACCAAAACCCGAAAAGCAGGCCTTATCATCCCCAAGGATTTTGATTTCCGAACCGTGGAAGGTTTTGGTATTGAGGGCCTTGGATGGTATCAGCCCATTTCAGATCACATGGACGCCACGCTGCTACTCCGAGCGTTTACAGGTGGCACCTGGGGCGTGACGGCCAACTCGCGCTACAATTATCGCTATCGAAACAACGGCAATTTCAACCTGAATTACAACAACCGGGTGACCGAAAATGCGCAGGCTGAAAAAGAATCCGCCAAATCTTTCGGCCTGCAATGGACCCACACCCAAGACCCAAAAGCCCATCCTTCAAGGCGTTTCAGCGGCTCTGTGAACATTCAAACCAATCGCGATCAACAGCGCAACCAGAATGACTACGCCAGCGTGTTTGAAAACTCCCTGAGTTCCAACCTCTCCTATTCTAAAACCTTTCCTGGCAAACCTTACCAGTACACCATCGGCCTTCGGCACTCACAGAACACTCAAACCCGCCAGATGGACATCACATTGCCCAGCGCACAGTTCACGATGCAGCGTGTTTTTCCTTTCAAACGAAAAATCCAGGTCGGCAAAGAACGCTGGTACGAAAAACTCTCGGTCAACTACTCCAGTAAACTCGACAATTCGATTCGTACCGTAGACACGCTTTTGTTCGAAAAAGAAACCCTCGAAAGTGCTCGTATGGGCATTCAGCACCAGGCCAGCACCGACTACGTTTTCAAACTTTTCAAGTACATCAATATTACGCCCAGCCTCCGATACGAGGAGAACTGGTATCCGTATATCATTGACAAACAGTTGATTGACACGACCATTCTGTTCTGGGACTCTACCTTTCAAAACGGAGAATTTATAGAGCGAAAAGTAAACGAGTCAAAATCGAAGTATGGCGTGCTGGAAACCAACCGCGATTGGGGGTTCTACGCCTTCCGAAAATACGACGCGGGCATTTCGGTCAGCTCCTCCCTATTCCTCACTCACAAAGCCAAACGCAAAAAAGCCTGGTTTCAAGGCATTCGTCACAAAATGAGTCCCACGGTGAGCACCGGCTTTGGGCCCGATTTCAGCAAACAACAAGACCGATACTTCAAATCTTATTACACTGATAATCGTCCTGGCAGAGGCGACACGCTCCTTTACGGGATTTTTGACGATGGATATTACAGCAAACCTACGCTCGGAAAACGTGATATAAGCATCGGCTTCGGCGTTACCAATGTGCTGGAGTTCAAATACTATTCTGCCAAACGAGACTCTGTCTTCAAAAAACGCATTTTCGACGGACTCAATTTCGCCGGTTCCTATACCCCAACCCGCGACTCCTTGAAGTGGAGCACGGTGAGTACAGGCGGCCTTTTTCGCCTTTTCAAGGGCATCTCTAACCTGACCTGGAACGTGACCTTCGACCCCTACATATCCGATGCTAAAGGCAACAGGATCAACAAGTTCACAATACACGAAAAAGGGAAATTAGTGCGCACCACCCAGTTTGGCATAGCCCTCAATACAGGCTTTCAGGTGAAACAACTGCGCGAATTGTTTTCCGATAAAGGGAAAAAGAACAATCCCGCTGCGGCCAAGTCAAGCGGCCCAAAACTCCCAAAAGACGACCTTTTGAGTATGTTTGACAATTTCCGGGTGGATCACCGTATCTCGTTCGCCCGACAACTCATCCCCACAGGTTATGGCACGGCTCGCGACACATTCACCATCGGCACCAACAGCCTTAATTTTTCTGGAAGCGTTCCGCTCTCTTCCAAATGGAGCCTCGATGTGGACAATATCAGCTACAATTTCATTTCCAAAAGCCTCGTCTATCCCTCTTTTGGATTCACTCGCGACCTGCACTGTTGGTCGCTCAGCTTCCGTTGGCAACCCGACCGAGGCACCTACGAGTTCTTCCTCGGCGTGAAGCCTGGCACGCTCGACTTTGTGAAAGTACCTTATCGAAAGAATATTTTTGATGCGCAGTTGTGATGGAAGCTTTTTTCTTTTAAACACATAGTCACAGCAGGACACATAGTCACCCCTCGAATATTTATTTTAACAAATTTGTCTACTTTTGTCAGGGGGATTTGCCCCCCACAGGCATAACATTTCACCTAAAGATTTCCAAGATGACTAGACTAGCCACCCTCCTTTTATGCGCGCTCCTATTCAGCGCCATTTCGCTTACTGCACAAGTCAAAAAGGGCTTCAAATTCCTTGACAAAAAGCAATACGACAAAGCACTTGACTGTTTTCAAAAAGATGTCAACACGCCCGGTAAAAGTATTCCAGCAGGGTACGGCATCCTAAAGGCCGCTGCTGGTGTAAACGAAAGAAGCCGTTGGATGGCGGCATTGGGCGGATATGACAAAACGCTCAACGACTTTATTGCTGCCGACCAAAAAACCCAAAAGAAATTGACCAGTGAATATAAAATCACAAAAAACGCAATTGAACAGGCTTACAACGCTCTTTTTAGCAAAACACTCGTCTTCATAGAAAAGAGTAAAAGCCCCGAAGCAATCCGCGATTCCTTTGTGGAAGTGGCGACTTTTATACCCAAACAGTACAAAGGTCGGTTCAACAAATTGATGATCCTTCAAAAAACTGCCCCCCTCAGCCAACGGGAAAGGATAGACCCCAACAAGTTAAGCAAAACAAAGCCCGTGGCTGTAGACCGGAAAGCCCCTGAAGGATCCCGACTTGAATTTGTAAAAGGTTTTAACACAGAAGGATCGGAGTACATCCCCGTGTTGTCTTCAGATGGCAAACTCATGTATTTCGTTGGTTCAGGGCGGGTTGATAATTATGCCGGGGAAGATGTTTTTTACACCGAACGCCAGGAAGATGGTTCGTGGGCAGAACCAAAAATGGAAATGTTTTTGAGTGGCCCTACCAATGAAGCCGTTGTCTCTATGTCGGCAGATGGCAACAATCTGGTGCTTTTTATTGCCGGGAAGCCACACCTTTCGACCAGAACCAGCACTGGTTGGTCAGAACCTTTACCCATCATGATGCAAAAGGTTTTTGCCTGGATAGGTATGGCCAGCATCACGCGCAATGGAGAAGCGTTGATTTTTGAAGCTAAAGAAGACCAAAACAGCGATATTGACATTTACATCGCTCTGCGCAAAAAGAACGGTGATAGGGATCTGCCTTTTGAACTTGGCAGTCCAGTAAATACAATTTCCGACGATCGCACCCCCTTCTTGCACAGTGACTTCAAAACCCTTTATTTCAGCTCCAATGGCCTCGGAGGACAGGGCAGTTTTGATGTTTTTAAAACGACCCGTCTGGATGAAACATGGAA
>JBBQSW010000133.1:0-9020 GCA_038213575.1 Chitinophagales bacterium
CCCTAAACCCTAAACCCCTAAACCCTCAACCCCTCAACCCTCAACCCTCTCCACCTCCCATGCTAAGAATTGCTGTTCAAAAATCTGGTCGCCTTTTCGAAGATTCTGTCGCCTTGTTGCGCAATGCCGGTATTTCCTTCGGCAGCAGCCCCAATCGGCTACTGCGGACCCAAGCCACTAATTTTCCGCTTGAAATCATATTTCTCCGCGACGACGACATTCCCGAGTATGTAGAAGGCAATGTAGTGGATGCTGGAATCGTCGGCGAAAACGTGATTTTAGAAAAAGAAAAAACGGTTCAAATTATCGAGCGGCTCGGTTTTGGCAATTGCAGGATGTGCATTGCGCTGCCTCGAAATGTGGCCTATAACGGACTGCAATCTCTTGATAGTCTTCGTATTGCAACCAGTTACCCGCGCATTCTGGAAGGTTTTTTGAAGGCCCAAAAGTTGCACGCCGAAATCCACGAGATCAGTGGAGCCGTTGAAATCGCACCTTCCTTGGGCCTTGCTGATGCTATTTTTGATATTGTCGGAACCGGGAGCACCCTCTTGGCAAACGGGCTGCGCGAAGTAGAGGTTGTGCTCGAGTCCGAAGCTCTGCTCATTGCCAACCCAAATCTTGCTCCCGACAAACAAGAGGTGCTGAATCGGCTGCTTTTCCGACTCCACGCCAACCGAAACGCAAAAAAACACCGATACATCCTGTTAAATGCCCCCAATGGCCGGCTTGCAGAGGTCATTGCCATCATACCCGGCATGAAAAGTCCCACGATACTCCCCCTCGCCGAGCCGGGTTGGAGCAGCCTCCACAGCGTGGTTCCGGAGGGCGTTTTCTGGGAGGTTTTGGAAAAACTCAAAGCTGCTGGAGCCGAAGGCATATTGGTGGTGCCTATTGAAAGAATGATCCTTTAATTATTTGAAAATGAACATTGTAAAATATCCAAATCTTGCTGAATTCGAATATTTGCTGGCCCGTCCGGATGACTTGGGCGCAGTAGTACGCCGCGAAAAAGTAGCCGCTATTCTGCAAACCGTACGCCAGGAAGGAGATGCTGCTTTGCGGCGTTTCTCGGAGCAATTCGACGGCTTTGCGGCTGAAACCTTAGAAGTTTCTACAGACGAAATGGATTTCGCGGAGCAAACGCTCCCATCAGATTTAAAGGCCGCCATTCTACAAGCCTATTCCAATATCCGTCAGTTCCATGCACAGCAATGGGAACAGGAGCGGCGCATAGAAACCATGCGAGGGGTAACCTGTTGGCGTAAAAGTGTGGCCATCGGTAGGGTAGGGCTGTACATTCCGGGCGGGACGGCCCCCTTGTTTTCCACGGTACTTATGTTGGGAATTCCGGCACAATTGGCAGGTTGTCAGGAAGTTGTGTTGTGTACGCCACCGCAAAAAAATGGCTTGATTCACCCGGCCGTGCTTTTTGCAGCAGGGCTTTGTGGCATCCGACAGGTGTTCAAAATTGGCGGCGCGCAAGCAATTGGCGCGATGGCCTATGGCACAGAATCCGTTCCGAAAGTTTGGAAAATTTTTGGTCCTGGCAATTCTTGGGTGACTTCAGCCAAACAACTGGTAAGCCTTGAGGGGCTAGGGATTGACATGCCTGCGGGACCTTCGGAAGTCTGTGTGGTAGCCGATTTGAGCGCCAACCCGCGTTTTGTAGCCGCCGATTTGCTTAGTCAGGCCGAACACGGTGCAGACAGCCAGGTGCTGTTGATTTCAGATTCGGAGACCGTCATTTTGGAGGTTGAACGCGAAATCGAGCAGCAGTTGAAATCACTTCCACGAATGGATTTTGCCAAACAATCGCTTAAAAATAGCCATTCGATTTTGGTGAAAGACCTCCAAGAAGCACTGGTTTGGTCCAATGCTTACGCGCCCGAACACCTGATTCTTGCAGTGGAGCAGCCCGAAAAGTGGGCCGCGCTCGTGACCGATGCGGGTTCTGTGTTCCTGGGTCATTTTACCCCTGAAAGCGCGGGAGATTACGCTTCGGGAACCAACCATACTTTGCCTACCCATGGCTATGCTCGAGCGTATTCAGGAGTTTCACTTGACAGCTTTTTGAAAAAAATCACTTTCCAGCACATTTCGCCCGAAGGGCTTGAGCAACTTGCTCCTACCATTATGACGATGGCAAAAGCCGAAGGCTTGGATGCACACGCAAGGGCCGTAGAGCTGCGCATAAAATATTGAAAATGAATCCAATAGAAGAAAAAATAAACGCGCTTGCCCGGTCAAACATCCGGGCCTTAAAGCCATATTCTTCGGCACGAGATGAAGCGCCCGACGCGGGCAGTTCGCAACGTATTATGCTGGACGCCAACGAAAACAGTTTGGGAGGGCCTCTGGACAAGGATTTTTCAAGATATCCTGACCCGCTGCAAAGATCCTTGAAGGAAGCACTTGCAACCCTGAAGAGGCTCCAACCGGAACAAATTTTTATTGGCAATGGCTCCGACGAAGCGATTGATTTGTTGTTTCGAGCCTTTGTAGAGCCCGGCAAGGACAACATCGTGCTAATGCCCCCGACGTATGGAATGTACGCAGTGCAGGCCAATATACAAGGGGCTGAAATTCGATATGCGCCCCTACTCCCAGATTTTTCGCCCAGTGCGGATGCGGTGCGCAAAGCGACAGATGAGCATTCCAAGCTGCTATTTCTTTGTTCGCCCAACAACCCAACGGGGCACTGCCTGCCCGAAGATTTTGTGCTGGAAATGCTGGGCGATTTTCCAGGACTGGTGGTCATAGATGAAGCCTACGCAGATTTTTCTGGAAGGCAATCTTGGATTGATCGCTTGGACGAATTTCCCAATCTCGTCGTATTGCAAACACTTTCCAAAGCATGGGGATTGGCTGGCTTGCGTTTGGGCATGGCGTACTCCAATCCTTTCGTTATCAACATCTTGAATAAAATAAAGTACCCCTACAACCTCAATGCCATGACCATCCAATTAGGCTTGAAGGCTCTGTCGAGCGCAGCAGCGGTAAGCGAAAAAGCAACCCAAATCCTGAACCAACGCCATCGCTTGGAGGCTGCGTTGCCCCGGCTTTCTGTGGTGGAAAAGGTGTTTCCAAGCGATGCGAATTTCCTGCTGGTGCGGGTAAAAAATGCCGATGGGCTGTACCAGTATTTGGCCGAGAACAACATCATCGTCCGAAACCGAAGCAAGGAGTTGCATTGCAAAAACTGTCTGCGGATCACAGTGGGTACGGAATCGGAAAACGAGCGTTTACTGAAAGTTATGACCAATTATCAAAGCAATTAAATAAGACATGCACAAAATATTATTTCTAGACCGAGACGGCTGCATCATTCAGGAGCCGCAACCCGACCAGCAAGTTGACTCACTTGAAAAACTCGAATTCGTGCCTGGTTCGATTTTCGCGCTTGCACGCATTGCCCGCGAACTTGATTACTTACTGGTCATGGTGACGAATCAGGACGGCCTTGGCACGCCTTCTTTTCCCGAAGAAACATTTTGGCCCGCAAACAACAAAATGCTTAAAACGCTTGAAAACGAGGGCGTTGTATTCCATGCCATTCACATTGACCGTTCGTTTCGACACGAAAATTTGCCCACTCGAAAACCCGGCATCGCCCTGCTTAAGGATTATTTGAATGGAGATTTTGATCTGCCCAACTCCTACGTTGTGGGCGACCGACTCACCGACATGCAGTTGGCCAAAAATCTGGGTGCAAAGGGGATTTTAATTCAAAACCAATCTGGCATGGAGGCGGAAACCACCCCTGGCCTGGTACTGCAACATGCGGTCGGAACAGAGTACAATCCCGAAGGGCAAGCGCTTGACATTGAGCTGATTGCAGAAAATTGGGATCAAATTTATACCCACTTAAAACTGCCACCTCGTCGGGTTCAGCATAGGAGGGCCACCCGTGAAACGGATATTTTGATCGAATTGAATTTGGATGGAACAGGCAAAAGTGAGATTCAGACGGGGCTTGGTTTTTTCGATCACATGCTCGATCAATTGGCGCGTCATGGCAGTTTTGACCTGAAAATTGAAACCCGTGGCGATCTGCACATTGACGAACACCACAGCATCGAAGACACTGCCCTTGCGCTGGGGGAAGCCTTTGCCAAAGCCTTGGGCGATAAGCGGGGTATCGAGCGATATGGCTTTGCGCTTCCAATGGATGACGCAATGGCACAGATTGCGCTTGATTTTGGGGGAAGGCCTTGGCTGGTTTGGGACGCCACCTTTCGACGTGAGCGGATCGGGGAAATGCCAACGGAGATGTTTATGCACTTTTTCAAGTCATTTTCGGACGCTTCTCGCTGCAATTTGAACATCCGTGTCGAGGGTGAAAACGAACACCACAAAATCGAAGCCATTTTTAAAGCCTTTGCCAAAGCCTTGAAAATGAGCGTAAAGCGAGATCCCAACAACCTTGAACTACCTACTACCAAAGGAGTCTTATGAGCGAAATAGCCATCATCAAATACAACGCCGGCAATGTGCAGTCTGTATTGCACGCACTCGAACGTTTAGGCAAAACGGCGATCTGGACCGATGACCCTGAGAAGATTAGACAGGCCGAGCGGGTAATTTTTCCAGGGGTCGGCGAGGCCTCCACTGCTATGCGCCACCTTCAGGAACGCGGGTTGGATCAAGTGATTCGAGCATTGCAGCAGCCTGTTTTGGGTATCTGTCTTGGTTTGCAATTGTTCTGCCGCCATTCCGAAGAAAATGACACAGCGTGTCTGGGTATTTTTGACGTGGATGTTCGGAAATTCAATGCTGGAGCGGAGCGTCTCAAGGTGCCTCACATTGGTTGGAATACTTTGCAGGACTTTCGCGGGCCATTGTTTGAGGGAGTTTCGGAAAGCAGTTTCGTCTATTTTGTACACAGCTATTTTGCGGAAAAAACGGTGGATGCCGTTGCAACCACGGAATATGGGAAACCCTTTGCAGCGGCGTTGCAACGAGACAATTTCTATGCAGTGCAGTTTCACCCGGAAAAATCGGGGGAAACAGGGGAGCGCATACTGGATAATTTTTTGAAAATCAAATGAATCTCACCTAAAACCGCGTAGGTTTTCAAAATTTACGAGGTTAACAAGCCTGAAAAATGTTGGCCAAACGCATCATCCCCTGTCTTGATATCAAAGACGGACAAACCGTAAAAGGCATTCAATTTGAGAACCTTCGCCATGCTGGCGATCCGGTTGAATTGGCGGAAGCCTATGCTCGCCTAGGCGCCGACGAACTGGTTTTTCTCGACATAACCGCTACCCAGGAGGGGCGCGGCACATTGGTCGAGTTGGTGCGGCGTATAGCCAAAGTACTCAACATCCCGTTTACGGTGGGTGGTGGCATTCGTTCCATTGCCGAAGTGGAGACTCTGCTGCAAGCTGGGGCGGATAAGGTAAGCGTCAATTCGGCTGCGCTCCGACGACCAGTATTGCTGGATGAAATGGCGAAATATTTTGGAAATCAATGTATTGTGTTAGCGGTAGATGGCCGACCCAATGAACAAGGCGAGTGGTTCGCTTACCTGAACGGGGGCAGAATCCTGACGGAAAACCGGGTATTGGATTGGGTTCGAGAAGCCACTGAACGCGGTGCGGGAGAGGTTTTGTTTACCTCCATGGCCCATGACGGTACCAAAGGCGGCTTTGCGCTCGATATCACCAGAGCGGTCTCGGAGGCCGTTTCAGTACCTGTAATCGCATCGGGTGGGGCGGGGGAGGCGAGCCATTTTCTGGATGTTTTTAAAACGGGCAAAGCAGATGCTGCCCTTGCCGCAAGTGTTTTTCATTTCGGGGAAATCCAGATTCCATCACTAAAAAACTATCTTTTCGAACATGGCATATCTGTCAGAAAATGAACTGCCGAACTTCGGTAAAATGCCGGACGGTCTTGTACCATCGATCATTCAAGACCTTCAAACAAACCGTCTGTTGATGGTCGGTTACATGAACGCAGAAGCGCTTGCGGCTACCCAGTCTTCAGGTTTTGTCACTTTTTTCAGTCGTTCGAAACAGCGCCTATGGATGAAAGGTGAAATCACAGGCAACACCCTGCAGGTCAGCCAAATCCTGCTGGACTGCGATCAGGATGCTTTGTTGATAAAAGCCATTCCCGCTGGCCCGGTATGCCACACAGGCGCAGATACTTGTTGGGGTGAACAAAATCAATTTTCGCATTTTCTTCCAGAATTGGAAAGAACCATCCTGCAACGAAAAATAGATGCCCCAGCGGATTCTTACACATCAAAATTGTTCTCCGCTGGAATCCCCAAAATGGCTCAAAAAGTGGGGGAAGAAGCCGTCGAGACCGTCATTGAGGCGCTTGGAAATGACCGCAAGCTGTTCTTGAACGAAACAGCCGATTTACTCTACCATCTATTGGTTTTGTTGGCGGCAAAAGAGGTGACTCTTGCCGAAGTAGAAGCCGTACTGCGGGAGCGGCATCAAGGCGTTTGAAACCACCCTAACGTTTTTAAAACACCCTTTTCATCGAAAATCTCGAAGAATGGCTGCGATCACCAGCCCTTTTCGCAGTTTTGCGCAACAAAAACTTTTTCGATGTTAAAAAACACACCACTCCCTTGGGTCACAAAGACCATTTTAATCCTAGTCACATTTAACTCGATATTGGGTACTTGCATTGGGCAAAACCGCCCTGCCTTTACTTCGGAGGCCTTGAAAACCATGCACATACGCAACATTGGCCCTGGGGCGATGTCGGGTCGAATCACTGCCATTGCAGTAGATCCCACACAGCCAGAAGTCATTTATGCGGGCGCGGCCTCTGGGGGCGTTTGGCGCAGTAAAAGTGGCGGCACCGCGTGGGAACCTATTTTCGATCAAGCACCCACACAGGGCGTCGGAAGTATTGCCATCAACCCGCGCAACCCCGATGAAATTTGGGTCGGAACAGGAGAAGGCAATCCCAGAAATTCTCAAAATTTTGGTGTTGGCATTTTCAAAACCATCAACGGCGGCAAAGACTGGGTATGCATGGGGCTTCAAAACACCCGCACCATCCACCGCGTGGTACTGCATAGAGACAACCCTGCTGTAATATTTGCTGCATCGCTTGGGTCTACTTACGGCCCGACAGAGGATCGCGGCGTTTTTAAAAGTACCGACGGGGGAGAAACCTGGAAAAAAATCTTGTATATCAATGACTTGACAGGTTGTGCCGACCTCGTCGCTGACCCGCAAAACCCCAATAAACTCTATGCCGCCATGTGGGAATACCGCCGCTGGCCCTGGTTTTTCAAAAGCGGCGGAAAAGGCTCTGGGCTTTACGTCAGCTACGATGCCGGCGAGACCTGGGAAAAAAGAACCGACAAGGATGGCCTGCCAGAAGGCGATCTGGGACGTATTGGCCTGGCCGTCGCTAAAAGCAACCCGGACATCGTTTATGCCCTCGTAGAAGCCACGGAAAACGCCCTTTATAAAAGCACCGATGGCGGCAAAAAATGGCAAAAAATGGCGGATAAAGGCCAAGGAGACCGCCCATTTTACTATTCAGAAATCTATGTGGATCCGCAAAATGAAAACAGGGTCTATTCGATTTATACCTTCATTTCAAAAAGTGAAGATGGTGGAAAGACCTTTTCTACCTGGGCTGGCTGGACCATTCATCCCGACCACCATGCCTTTTGGATCAGTCCCGACAACCCTAACTATATTATCAATGGGAACGATGGGGGTCTGAACATTACCCTCGACGGCGGCAAGACTTGGCGTTTTGCTGAAAATATTCCCGTTGGCCAATTCTACCATGTGCAAACGGATAATGAGTGGCCCTACCATGTTTATGGCGGACTGCAAGACAACGGCTCTTGGGTAGGGCCCTCGGCGGTCTGGAAATCAGGTGGTATTCGCAACTCAGACTGGCAGGAGGTGGCTTTTGGCGATGGTTTCGAGACCATGCCACGCAAGGATGACCCACGGTATGTTTTTGCCGAATCTCAGGGAGGAGAGCTTGGACTGGTAGACCGAAAAACTGGAGAAAGCAAATACATCAAGCCCCTTCATCCGGATGGCGAAACCAAACTTCGGTTCAACTGGAACGCTGCGCTTGCGCAAGACCCTTGGCAATCCCATGGTATCTTTTTTGGAAGTCAGTTTTTGCACCACAGTAATGATTTGGGACAGACATGGTCTATCCTTTCTCCAGATTTGACGACCAACGATACTTCCAAATTGCATCAGGATATTTCTGGCGGGCTTACCTTCGATGCCACCAACGCCGAAAACCATTGCACCATCCTCGCCATTGCACCCTCGCCTGTGGAGCGTGGCGTTAGCTGGGTTGGTACCGATGATGGCAATGTTCAGTTGACGATTGACCAAGGAAAGACCTGGACAAATTTTGCCAAAGATCTTCCCGATGCACCCAAAAATGCCTGGATTCCAGCCATAGAAGCTTCTCACCATAAGGCGGGAGAGGCATTTGTCGTATTGAACAACTATCGCCAAAACGATTGGCAGCCCTACCTTTATCACACTACAGACTTTGGAAAAAAATGGAAACGAATCGCATCGCCCAAAAGCCTTCCAACACGCAACGCTGCCAGCGGCGGCAATTTTTGCCTTTCGGTAGTGCAAGACACTGAAGTCCCCAATTTGATTTTCCTTGGCACGGATCAAGGGTTGTATGTCTCCATCAATTATGGTGATTCATGGGTTCAATTTCCGGGCGAGTCGTTTCCCCGCGTCCCGGTTTATGACCTGAAAATCCAACAGCGGGAGGGCGATTTGGTAATAGCCAGTTTCGGGCGAGGAATTTGGATTTTGGACAACCTATCTCCTTTGCGCGAACTGGCACGCTCAGGTGCAGCCTTGTTGGATCAGCCGTTTAAACTTTTTTCAGCCCAACCGGGTATCCTGGCAGAATTCCGCTCTTTCGATGGGCCTCGTTTTGCGGTAGATGCTACCTATGAAGGAGAAAACAAAGGCACGGCGGTCCGAATTCCGGTTTGGGTGAAGCCAGGGATTAAAAATCTGGAGAAGATGAAAGGGAAG